>DATICK010000270.1:0-7760 GCA_035456865.1 Sulfuricaulis sp. | reverse complement strand
TCATTGGTTGACCAGGCTCGACAAGAGCGCCCACACAAATTACTTGATCTCGAATTTTTAAAGAACAAAAGCCGATACGACGGTACCGGCCCAAGGGAGGCGCATTATACGCGTGCCGCTCCCCGCGTCAACGCTTGATTTCAGTTATTTTACGCCGTGCCAGGAGAAGCGGTTTGACACATAAAAATGACTGGAAAACCGCTATTTCTGGCGACCAAAAAGCTCAACTCTTGCCCGTTTTACCCACCGACTTCGAATAAACCAGGTTAAACAGGTATCAACGTACACGTACTCGCATGAATTTCCGCTTGCCGACCTGAAAAACGTGAGCCTGTCCTGGGCGAATTTCAAGCGCCGGGTCTTCCGCCTTCTCACCATCTATCCGCACACCCCCCTGCTTTATGAGACGCATCGCCTCGGAGGTGCTGGTCGTGAGGCCCGCTTCCTTGAGGAGACGAGAGAGTGCGACCCCCCCGCCGTTGCCGGCCAGTTCAATTTCTGAAATATCCGACGGTATCTCGCGCTGCTGGAAGCGGGCAATAAAGTTATTCATCGCGTCACGACCCGCCTTCGGTCCGCCATGAAACCGGCTGACGATTTCCTTGGCCAGTTCAAACTTGATGTCGCGTGGATTGGCTCCTTCTTCGACATTACGCTTCATCAATGCAATCTTGTCGGCGTGTTCGAACGAGAGCAAATCGAAATAGCGCCACATCAACGTATCCGAAATCGACATGAGCTTGCCGAACATTTCGTCCGGAGATTCGTCGATACCAATATAGTTGCCCAGCGACTTCGACATCTTATTCACGCCGTCGGTGCCTTCGAGCAAGGGCATCGTGATCACGACTTGGGGCGCCTGCCCGTTGAGCTTCTGTAACTCACGCCCGGCCAGCAAATTGAATTTCTGATCGGTTCCTCCCAGCTCCACGTCAGCGCGCATCGCGACCGAGTCGTATCCCTGGATCAAGGGATAAAGGAATTCGTGAATCGCGATTGGCTGACCAGACTTGTAGCGCCTGGCGAAATCATCGCGCTCGAGCATGCGCGCCACCGTGTGCGTGGCCGCGAGCTGGATCAGATCGGATGCGCGCATCTCGCTCATCCAGCTGGAATTGAACATCACCAGTGTTTTTTCCGGATCGAGGATCCTGTAAATCTGGGTTTCATAGGTGCGCGCATTCTCGATCACCTCGTCACGCGTGAGTGGCGGACGCGTGGCGTTCTTGCCGGTCGGATCGCCGATCATGCCGGTAAAATCACCGATCAGAAACAGCACTTCGTGGCCCAGGTCCTGGAACTGACGCAGTTTGTTGATCAGCACCGTGTGCCCGAGATGCAGATCGGGCGCGGTCGGGTCAAAGCCCGCCTTCACGCGCAACCGCCGCCCGGATTTGAGGCGCTCGGTGAGTTCGGATTCGAGCAGAATTTCTTCGGTGCCGCGCTGGATGATACGCAGCGCTTCGTTTGCCTCTGTCATGAAATAATCCGGAAAGTTCGGAAAGGTTATACGACCCAAGGGTATCATAGCCGACCCGGCCAGGCATGTTGGTAAGCATGGCGGGTTCACGCCCTTGCACCGATCGGCTAGACTTGAGACCACATCATTATAAATAATGATCAGGATGAAAACTTTGCTCAAGGGACTTCTTCGGCGTCTCGGACAGCTGATGCACCAGACAACCCGCTACCGTCATTTTCACCGGCGCGGCGCGTGGCTGGTGGGAATGGCGATTTTTCTCACGTCGGTGACGATCGCCGCCATCATGCCGCGCGGGAGTGATGCCCCGCCGTCGGGCTCGCTGATTCCGGCCACGCCACCACAGACGGTGCTACTCGGTAATACTACTCTTCCGACTCCGGCGAACGGCTTGGCGCCACCATCCGTCATCGCCGAAACTCCGGTAATGAAGTCTTCTAACCATGAATCCTGGACCGAGATCACCGTCCGGAAAGGAGACACCCTGTCAGACATCCTGAAACGAGTGGGGTACGACGGCAATGAAATCGCTCGTGTGATCCAGTCCAGTCCGGAGGCGCATATGTTTCGTCAGGTGCGCCCGGGCCAAACACTGCGCTTGCGCGCCGAGGCCGGCCAGCCGTGGCAGGAGCTTGTCTACGAAACCGATCCCGGCGAGGCGTTTCATCTGATCCGCCAGGAGGGTCGGCTTGAACTCACCAAGGAAATACGCGCCTTCGAGACGCGCACCGCCTATGTCAGCGGCACCATCGAATCGTCGCTGTTCGAGGATGGGCAAGATGCCGGGCTTTCGGATGCGCTGATCATGAAGCTTGCGGAGATTTTTGGATGGGATATCGACTTTGCTCTCGATCTGCGAAACGGCGATAGTTTTTCGGTAATTCACGAAGAAAAATACTGGCAGGGCCAGAAAGTAGCCGACGGGCCGATTCTGGCCGCTGAGTTCATCAACCAGGGACACGTCTTCCGTGCCATTGCCTATCGTGACATTAACGGTTATACCTCTTACTTCACACCCGACGGCATGAGCGTGCGTCGGCCGTTCTTGCGTACTCCCGTGGAATTCAGCCGCATCACCTCGCGCTTCTCCACCGGCCGCTTCCACCCCATCCTCAAGAAATGGCGCGCGCACAAGGGCGTGGACTACGGCGCTCCCGTCGGCACACCGGTGCACGCCACCGCCAGCGGGCGCATCCTGGCCTTGGGCTGGAACGGCGGCTACGGAAAGCGCATAGTCATCCGGCACAATGCCACCTACAGCACGGTGTACGCGCATCTGTCGCGGTTCAACACCAGTCTCCACGTCGGCAGTTTCGTGGATCAGGGTCAGACCATCGGCTACGTGGGTGCCACGGGCCTTGCCAGCGGTCCCCATCTGCATTACGAGTTCCAGGTCAACGGTGAGCATCGCAACCCCCTGACATTCCGATTCCCGGGATCCACTCCGATCGCCCGGGAACATCGTGACGACTTCGCGCGGATGGCAAAAACTTGGGGCGAACGGCTGGACCTTATCGGACGCGGCACGCAGGTCGCCGCCAGCCGGTAAACCACCAACCACTTGTAACTTCCCGCGCTCTACCCGAAACTCAGGTCATGCACTATATCGGGCTGATGTCAGGAACCAGCGTGGACAGCATCGATGCCGCGCTGGTCTCCATCTCCGCCGATGGCAAACCTGTCCTGATCGCCTCCCATGTGCATCCGATTCCACCCGCGATGCGCGGCGAGATCCAGGCCTTGATGCGTGCCGGCGCCAACGAAATCGAACGCCTCGGCGAACTGGACATGGCCCTTGGAGATCTCTTTGCCGAAGCAGCAAATGCCGTTATCCAGCAGGCAGGTCTTGAAAAAAAGAACATCCGCGCGATCGGCAGCCATGGCCAGACGTTGCGGCACCGGCCCCGCGCGGCGCATCCTTTCACGCTGCAGATCGGTAACCCTTCCGTGATCGCCGAACGTACCGGCATCACCACCGTGGCGGATTTTCGCGCGCGCGACGTCGCTGCCGGCGGTCAGGGCGCGCCGCTCGTACCGGCATTTCATCGCCAACTTTTTCATTCGACACAGCACAACCGCGTTATCCTAAACATCGGCGGGATTGCCAATGTCACTTATCTTCCCGCCGATGCCTCTCAGCCGGTGAGCGGCTTCGACACCGGCCCGGGCAATACGCTGCTTGACCGATGGATGGGGCATCACAATGCGCGCGACTGCGATGACGCGGGACAATGGGCGGCCTCCGGTAAATCCTCCAAGGCCCTGCTGGAGCAACTGCTGACAGACCCCTACTTCGCGGCATCGCCGCCCAAGAGCACGGGACGTGAGCAATTCAACTTGGAATGGCTAGACAGCCACCTGAAAAAAATATCTTCCGTGTCCTCTGCCGCCGACGTGCAAGCAACACTTTTGCAGCTGACGGCGCTGACCATCGCCGAGGCGGTCCGACGGTTCCTGCCGAAGACCGGGGAGGTCTTTGTCTGCGGTGGCGGCGCGCACAACCGTGAGCTGATGGCGGCACTGGCAAGGAATTTTGCTGACATACCGGTGGCCACGACTGAAGCATTAGGGCTGCATCCGGACTGGGTGGAAGGGGTGGCCTTCGCCTGGCTGGCGCATCAGACGCTGGAGGGCCGGCCCGGAAACATACCTGCCGTGACCGGTGCGCGACGTGAAGTAATCCTCGGCGGAATCTATCCTGCCTGAATCCCGCTAGACGAACGTGTCCTGATTTAACGTCGAAATGAAAAAGGGCCCTTACGGGCCCTTCGGGTTTCGATTACCGAAAATAGCTCAGGTGTTGAAGGACGATCCGCAACCGCAGGTGGTTTTGGCTTGCGGATTCTTGATCACAAACTGGGCGCCCTGGACGCCCTCCTGGAAGTCGATTTCAGCTCCCGTCAGGTACTGGAAGCTCAACGGATCGATCAACAGGGTAACGCCGTTTTTTTCTACGCGCGTATCGTCTTCATTGGCGCTCTCTTCGAACGTGAAGCCGTACTGAAATCCCGAACACCCGCCGCCGGAAACAAACACCCGCAGCATCAGCGCCGGATTCTTTTCCTCTTCGATCAGTTCCTTCACCTTTTTTGCCGCATTGTCGGTGAACAGCAGGGGTGACGGCATCTCAGGCATGGCAGCACTCATATTGGACCTCCACAAAACTCAGTGACTTTCAATGTTACAATTATCCTATTCCTGACCCATCAGGTCAACAATCCTAGTCTTCAGCCTCCGAGCTACCCTCGCTGGCCGATTTCAGTCTGGTAACCGTACCCTTATTAATCTCTGCCGTCTCCCGCAGCAAGTTGCCATTGATCACGGCCCCGAGTGACATTTCAATCACCTTGTAATAGACGTCTCCGGAAATTTCCGCCTTGGGCTGAAGTTCGATGCGTTCGGCAGCACGCACGTTTCCCTTGATCGTTCCATTGGTGATGATGTGCGGCACCGTCACATTGCCGGTCACCATGGCATTTTCACTCAGCACCAACGTACTGTTGCCGTCGCCCTTGGCCGTGATATTTCCGCGGACTTTACCGTCAACACGCAATCCACCGGTGAACACGATATCGCCCTTGAGATCAGTTTTGGCGCCGATCAGCGTATCAATCGTGTTGCACGGCTTTTCCGTCGGCGTTTTTCCCAGAGCAGACAACATTGGCATACCCTCCATGTAATAAATTAAATTGTAGACGTGCCGGGGCTAAAAACATGGCGCGCCGAAACAGGGCCTTAGCATAACCCCGTCCACCGCACTTTACACCTCCGGCCAGTTATAGCTGGCTTCCGCCATCGAGGTCCCGCCCGGGGATGTGATATACACCTTGACACGCTTAGGCTGAAAATTCCGGGGCAGTTCGAACTTTCCCTCGATATCCTGAAAATACTTGAAGTTAACCGATATGGCGCGTTCGTTCGCCGCCGGTATCTTCAATACGACGTCCTCACCCACTTGCACGCCGCTAATCTCAAAGCTGGCGCGTCCCTGAATCGAACTCTCGTGTTTCAGGGCCTGGATGAGCACCAGTTTGTAGCGATACTGATTCGCGTTGCCGGCCGCTTCGATGTAAAGATTCTGGACACGCAGGCCGCTTTTCTTATCGGTCGGCGAGATGATGTTACGGTAGAAATTCAGCTCTTCCCGGAGCTTGACGATCTCCTGCGCCGAGGCTTTGAGCGACTTGTCCAGGTCCTGGTAGGCGGCCTGGTCCATCTGGATGGTCCGCTGCGCACGTGCCAGTGATTCCTGCAATTCATGATTCTCGTCGCGCATCTTGCGCATATCATCCTGCAACGTCTGCTGGGTCTGCTCCGCCGACTGGCGCTCGAACCCGGCGCGGTTGAGACCGTAGTTGTATACCAGGCCCGCCGAAACCAGCAGCACCACGGCAGCGATGACGGCGAGCAGCAGCTTGATGCGCGGTGAATACCGCGGCTTGATCACCAACTCACCGGGCTTATTCAGATCAATCATTCAGGGAAATCCTGCGGGTTTACTTGAACATAGCCGGATCAATGGACGATCACAAGCGCGCCTTCACATCAGGGCAGTATGCCTGACTGATCGAGACCAAGTCTTTCATCCAGGCCGAACATGATGTTCATGTTCTGAATCGCCTGACCGGCGGCACCCTTGACCAGATTATCGATCACCGACAGCACGACGACGGTATCCCCGCCTTGGGGTTGATGCACGGCGATACGGCAGACGTTAGAAGCACGCACCGAGCGGGTTTCGGGATGGCTACCCGCGGGCATGACATCCACAAACGGCTCGTTCGCATAACGCTTCTCGAATACGGCTTGCAGATCCGACCCTGGTTTGGTGAGCCTCGCATAAAGCGTGGCGTGAATGCCGCGAATCATCGGCGTCAGATGCGGCACGAAGGTCAGCCCCACGGGCTTTGTCTTAACGCCATCGAGACCCTGACGAATCTCGGGCCAGTGGCGGTGGCCGGCAACGCCGTAGGCCTTCATCGAGTCCGACGCCTCCGAAAACAACATGGACACTTCCGCCTTTCTGCCGGCGCCGCTCACACCGGATTTTGCATCGGCGATCAGATGCTGCGTATCCACAAGATCATGTTCCAGGAGCGGGAGAAAACCCAGTTGCACGGCAGTCGGGTAGCAACCGGGGTTGGCAACCAGCCGGGCTTTCTTAATTTTCTCGCGGTTGACTTCCGGGAGTCCGTAAACGGCTTCGGCGAGCAGCTCGGGGCAGGCATGCGGCATGCCGTACCATTTTTCCCATGCGGCCGGGTCTTTCAGACGGAAATCGGCAGCCAGATCGATAAATTTCACCCCGGCCTTGAGCAGCTCGCGCGCATGGGTCATGGCCACACCATTGGGCGTGGCTGAAAAGACGACATCGCATCCGGTCAGGGACTTGGCATCGGGCTCGGTGAAGGCCAGATCGACATGCCCCCGCAGGTTGGAAAATAGTTCCGCAACCTTCTTCCCGGCTTCGCCCCGGGAAGTAATAACCCGCAGATCCGCCTCGGGATGCGCGGCCAGCAGTCGCAGCAATTCCACGCCGGTATACCCTGTGCCGCCGATGACGCCGATCTTGATCATTCAGATACGAGCTGCCGAGAGTTAAGGCCAAATTCTAACAGATACACCACGGTTCAAAACCAAAAAAAACGGGGCCCGTCGGGCCCCGTCAGATACTGCGGATTACTATTTGTTACAATGTTATCGGCACTGTATTTTTAGAAATTGATGATCATACCCAGCGAGATGGCGCTCGGCGACTTTCCATCGGCCACGGCGGGCACACTGCTCGTGCCGTGTCCAGCATAGCTGCTCGAGACATTGACGGACTGGAGATTATCATTATCCGCCTTGGCATAATCCAAATAGACCTTGGTGGTCTTGCTGAAGTTATGGTCAACACCGATGGCCCAGAGAGTGGCGCCGAGGTCGGTGGTCGTGTCGGGCGTATCCGCTTTGGAGTACTGGAACTTGAACAGGTTGTTGGCCATTTTGAAGCCAGCGAGGACGGCCCATGCCTTACCATCGATGTTGTCAACACCGTCGACGTTGCTCATGGTGTCGTACAGAGCACCAACATAGATTTCATTGGTAATGTCAAACTTGCCAGCCAACCGTATGTCGCTCTCGTCATTATTGGAGTCGTGGAACTTGTGAACTTCGTAACCCAGACCGAGCCAAATCGGGCCCCCTGACCAAGTCACGTTGCCGCTGGTGGTGCCAAAGGTCGAATTGGCTTCTGAAGTGCTATACGTCAATGCAGCCTGAACACCACTGAACGACG
>DATICK010000269.1:0-3413 GCA_035456865.1 Sulfuricaulis sp. | reverse complement strand
GTGTTCATCCATGTATTCATCGTGCACCCGGAAATCGCCGGGATAGATCACGATGGAGCTCCAGTCGGCGTAGTAATCGAGGCCGAGGTTGAGTATGGGAAGGCAGGCGTGCAGCGCAATGCGCGCTCGCATGGCGTTCGTTACAACGAGGCCCGCCGCTCCCGAGAAAGATTTTTCGCGCAAGAGACGGTTGGCGAGTTCGCGCAGTCGTTCCCGATCCGGTCTGCTCAGGGATCTCGCATAGGGGGATGTGCGCAGGGATCTGGACCATGTAGCTTCGGAGATGCTGTCCTGCCCGGATCGCCGGAGACCAAGCAGGCGCTTCAGACTGCCGGCAGTGTGGCCGGCGCGTCGGGGCGAGACTTTACGTGGGGTGGTCACCGCTGAGCAGCTTAATCGCAAGTTTCTTGCCTTTCTCCACGGCCGGCTGATCCAGCGGGTTGATGCCGTACAGCAGGCCGGTGTAAACCGTGATGCGCTGGTAGAGATCGATCAATTGACCGATAACATGCTCGTTGATCGCGGGCAGGCGCAGGGTCATGTTGGGGTGGCCGGTCTCGGTGATGACCTGGCGTGTGGCCTGGAATTCGGCCTCAAGGACCTGACCCATTTTTTTCCCCGCCAGGTAGGGAAAAAATTTCCGGTTCTCTTCCGGCAGCGGGATTGAAAAATCCTGATCCCAGGAATCGAGCGCAATGAAGGTGAATATCTTGTCGAGGCGCGACTCGAGATACATCTGCAACTGGCTGTGCTGGTCCACAGCGCCCATCGCGCGCACCGGCAGCGTGCCGGCGGGTGGGTGGCCCGGCCGCGTTTCCATCCGCTTGCCCAGCGACTCGGCCCACAACTGCCGGTACCAGTCCACGATCAGTTCCAGTGGATCGGCGTAGGGCATCATGACCGACACACGCTTGTTCCTGTTGATGTCGAATAGATAAAACAGGGCGGCGATTTCCAGCGCCGGGTTGGCATGGATGTCACCGGCTGCGCAGCGCCCGGCGTTGTCCGCCGCGCCGGCGAGCAGGGCGCGGATGTCCACGCCGGCGACGGCCAGCGGCAGCAGGCCCACGGCCGTGAGCACGGAGAAACGACCGCCGACCTTGGGCGGCACCGGCAGCGACGGGAGAGCCTCGCGCCCGGCCAGCTCGCGCAGCCAGCCGCTGGCAGGATCGGTGACCAGCCACTGATGCGCGCGCGCCTTGTCTTTGCCGAGTTCTTTCTCGAGCCAGTCGCGCAGGATCAGGTACTGGATGGCGGTCTCGATGGTCCCGCCAGATTTGCTGATGCAGATGACCCCGACTTTTTCGGCCTTATGGTGTTGCAGGATGTTGCGCAAACGGTAGGGATCTATGTTTTCCAGAAAATGCAGTCCAGGCACGGATGTGTCCGGGCGCACCGCCGTTATGGCGTGATGCACAGCCTTGGCGCCGAGACTGGAGCCACCGATGCCGATGACGATGACATCCTCAAAACGTCGTATCTGCGCCGCCATGGCTTCGATGGGGGCCAGTGTATCGGTCATGATGGCATGCAGATTGAGGCTGGCGAACTCAGCGTTTTCTCCGCCCCGAGATTGTGCCACTACGATCTGGTGGATGCGTCTGAGCTCCGGAGCGAGTTCTTCCATCTCCGCTTTCGTGATGCCTTCCGGGCCAACGCCATCGCGGTACAGACGCGCACGGTCAATATGCAGCAGTTTCTGCGATGAAGAATTTTGCGGAGATGAATTATTCCGGTGTTTCACGACAGGCCGTTCCTAACGGTTACATCAAGAGTCTCGAAGGACGAATGTTATCATTGTTTCCTGTCCCGAGACTCCGCGGCTTCAAGAGTATTCAACAGCAGCGTGGCGACAGTCATGGGTCCCACGCCACCGGGAACCGGGGTAATCCAGCTGGCGCGCTGCCTCGCGGCGTTGAATTCCACGTCGCCAACCAGCTTGCCGTTCGGCATTCGGTTGATGCCGACATCAATCACGATGGCGCCGGGCTTTATCCATTCGCCCTTGACCATCCCGGGTTTTCCCACCGCGACCACGAGCACATCGGCGCGCGCGACATGCGCCGGCAGGTTGCGCGTAAACCGGTGGCAGACGGTCACGGTGCAACCGCCGAGCAGAAGCTCAAGCGACATCGGACGTCCCACGATATTGGATGCGCCCACGACCACGGCTTCTTTGCCTTCCAGGGATTCGCCAGTGGCCTCGAGCAGGCGCATGATGCCGTAGGGAGTGCAGGGGCGCAGACGCGGGATGCGCTGCGCCAGGCGGCCAATGTTGTAAGGATGAAACCCATCCACGTCCTTGGAAGGATTGATGCGCTCGATGACAGTAGTCTGGTCGATTTGTTTCGGCAGCGGCAGCTGTACCAGAATCCCGTCCACTTCGGGATGGTCATTCATCTGATCGATGAGGGACAGGAGCTTTTCCTGGGGCGTCTCGATCGGCAGGTCGTAGTCGAAGGAGCAGAAACCTGCCTCGCCGCAGGCCTGGCGCTTGTTGCGCACGTAAACCTCGGAGGCTGCATCGTGGCCGACCTTGAGGACCGCGAGCCCCGGAGGACGTCGTCCTTCGCGCAGGCGGCGGTCCACCCGTTCTTTGATTTGGGCGCGCAATTCTTGTGCGATTTTCTTTCCGTCGAGGAGACGTGCACTCATCTGATTATTGAGGCGGCATTATTGACCCGGCACGATTATATTTAAACCAGAGATTATGACCGAAATGGAATTGCAGGCCACTATGACGAGCTACATGTGCCGGGTCAATTTCAAGCCCGGCGCGCTCAATGCGCCGATGAATCATCGCATGCGCCCCGGTGGCGCGCCAAGCGCGGCGCCTGTATTTATAGCTTATATTGACCCGGCACGATTCTTCTTGAACGAAGACAGGCCACAATTGGCGTTACTGGGCGTCCGTGACGGCACGGGAGTGCCGGGTCAATATAGAAAATCATATGGATTTCCGATTATTGCGGCGGCCTGATGGCTTCGATCCCGGAGCGGGAGAATAACAACCTATCGGGCATGTTCAAGAGGATTCATGTCGCCGCAATAATCATGACCACGTCAGATTGACGGTCCCGGGGGTGGTGCGTATAGTTCCGCCCTCGCGCCGTCCGGGCCAGCCAGAACAAGGGCTTTCCGGAATTGGATGTGGTGACTCCGGCGCCTGGCGTGATGTGCCGTTCGGGGTATAGCGCAGCCTGGTAGCGCACCTGCTTTGGGAGCAGGGTGTCGTGGGTTCAAATCCCTCTACCCCGACCAATTTTGACAATTGCATGCAGGGATCGCTTGGGATGTAATGACGGGCGTTTCGCCGGCGCCCGTAGCTCAACGGATAGAGCACCAGCCTTCTAAGCTGGGGGTCGCAGGTTCGATTCCTGCCGGGCGCGCCAATTTCCGAGTGGAGCAGGTGG
>DATICK010000268.1:0-2555 GCA_035456865.1 Sulfuricaulis sp. | reverse complement strand
CTTCCCGGTTGTACAGCGTGGAAAGGATTTTCCCTGACCCCACGAATGAGGCACTACAATAGGGATAAGGGCAGCGACCAATCCGGTTTCCGTGCGACTGCGGCCTCTACCATACTTGCACATTAAGAAAGCCCCTCTTTCCCGACGAGGGCAAAACGAACGAGGAGATATACGGCCGTGCCGAACACGATCAGCGTCGAAATTCGTCCGATACTGCCGGCGTCCCTCAAACGACTGGAAGAGCTCGTCGGCGATCTTTATTTTACCTGTGAAAACGAGGTGCCACGGCTGTTCCGCTTCCTCGACGAGGAATGCTGGGAGGCCTGTGGCCAGAACCCAAAAGTGTTTCTGCGCCGCATCGCGCAGGGGAAGCTGGACGCGGCGGCTCATGATCCTGTCTTTCTGGCTCTTTTGAATTCCGAGTGGGTTAACGCGCCACATGTGGGTTGAGTTTCGAGAAGTCGAGTTTGCCGGCGATCAGGAAGATCACCGTACGGATCGTGCTGAATCGAGCGTAGCCGCGCGCCTTACGCTTGGCGGACTGGAACAGCCCGTTCAGTGCCTCCAGGAAACCATTAGTCTGACGGGTCTGCGACCAGGCAATGATGCCCTCGAAATGGTTGCGGATCAGTTTGGCAACCTCCTTCATGGGCTCGACTTTGGAGCGCATGACATTGGTACACCACTGCCAGAGCATGTCGGCAACCACGTTGATCTGTTTGCGCTCGAGGATCTCGCGCAACTGCTCACGGTACACCCACGCTCGGGCGGTCCGCTTCGTGGTGAGTTTGGCAAGCAGGTTGTCGACTTCCGCGCGGGCGGTGTCGCTGAGAGTTCCGTAATTGCGCAGCAGCTTCCAGCGCAACCCCTTGAGGCCGGGCGTGGTTTTCTGCTCGATGCGCCGGGTCTCGTCCAGGGCCCTGGAGGCGTGGGCGATCACATGGAACTTGTCGAAGGTGATCCGGGCATTGGGAAGACTGTCGGTGCAGCCCTTGATGAAGGCCGGCGACATGTCGATGCTGACCGAGTCGATGGCATCAATGTCGGCGCCATGGGCCCGGAGATCCTCGGCCAGACGCCGGATCGCCTCGGCCTCACGGCCTTCAGTGACGAACAGCACAGCGCGGCGCTCGGCGTCGGCGGCCAGGGTGACATAGTCGTGGCCGCGGGCTCGCGAGGTCTCGTCGATGGCCAGGCGGGTGACCTCGGAGAAGTCGGCCTCGGCCAGCGCGAGATCGACATAGCGCCCGCAAATCGCCGCCACCCGATGCCAGCTCTCGCCAGTGAGACGTGCCACCGCCGCAAACGGCATCTCGCGCGCCAACATCAGCACCAGTGCTTCAAAGAGCAGCGTGAAGCCCGAGAGATTCCCAGTCCAGCCCGGCTCGACCTGGCGCACCGCGCCACCAGACAGCTTCACGCGCGGTACGCGGACCTCCAGGTAGCACTCGTGCTGGAAGAAATTGAGGTGCCGATAACGCTTGCTGACCGTATCGTGCACCGGATGCACGCCACTCTCACCAGCCACGGCGAACCGGCTGCCAGCAGTGAAGTCGATGCCTATGGTCAGAGTCTTTGCCGTCGCGTCCAAGTCAACGGATGTCACATGCCACGGCTCGGCAATGCCCAGGGCTGTTTCAAAAAGCCTGTCGTTCATCCTGATCCTATCGATAATCAGTAGCTGCGCCTAGAATACGGCTAGCCACTCAGATTTCAAAAGAGGCAAATTTCTTCACGACCTGAACGCGACGCGCTTTTATCGCAGAACCGGAACGGTTGGGCGTTTCACTCCGAAAGCCCTTGCAGGCGTTTCGCGAAGTTCCGCGCTTCCTCGGCGTCGCCGCGTTCACCGTAGAAGCTTGCCAGGGCCTGCAGAATATCCCGGTCATCCGGATGGGCCGCAAGCGCCGTCTTGAGGCTCTCGATCGCCGCCTCCGCCTCACCCGTCGAATGCAGTGCCACGGCGTAGACATAGGCATAGCGCGCATTTCCCGGGTCCAGCTCCGCGGCACGCTTCAACTCGCCCAGCGCCTCGTCGAGCCGCTGCAAACGCACCAGCGCCAGCCCGAGCGCATGATGCAGATTGGCGTCCCCCGGAATGCTATCCAGCCCCTCACGCAGGCTCTGCTCGCCGTCCGCGTCACGGCCAGTGGCGCGATACAGATCCGCCAGGTTCACATAGGCGGGAACAAAGCGTGGATCGAGCGCGATGGCCGCCCGGAGTTCCGCTTCCGCCCGCGTGGCATCGCCCCGGTTCGCATAAAAGGTTCCGAGGTTGACACGCGCCTCCACCCGATCGGCGTTATAGCGCTGGGTTTCGACATATTCGGCGCTCGCGCGTTCGAACGCGGCGCGCTGTTCCCCGTCCAAGCCGTCGACTGGCACGGGAGCGAGCACGCTCACGGCCTCGCCGCGCACGGTTCGCACCGGGTCGGAGAGCAGCGGCGCGGCCAAGGGCGTACGCACCTCCACCGGCGCCTGGGCGAGCGACTGGAGCGCGCCGAAGCGCAGTAGCGGATCGGGATCGCGCAGACCCGCGGCCAGCGCGTCGAGGG
>DATICK010000267.1:0-5133 GCA_035456865.1 Sulfuricaulis sp. | reverse complement strand
GCCAGCCTGCAGACCTACAGGACGCGGCTCATGCTGCGCTCCGCCAAGCAGCCCGACGTATACCTTCTGAGCTGCGGACAATCGGCATATCCCTCCGAAGGCCAGCATGTTTCAATCATGGAAATACGCAAGGTCTTGGGCAAGATATTCACGCTGCAATTGGCCCCGCGCAAAAGTTAGTAATTTCATCCGGACAAGTACTGTAAGTAGCCACGTAGCGCGGCGCGACGCCACGCATCCAATCTGGCATCATCACCCCCCGTGGACCGGATTACCGCGATGAACCTGAAGCGCCTGCTGCTGACACTGCCATTGCTGTTCTCGTCGTGCCAGAACCGCGGCGAGACCGACGAAAATTCTCCTTACTTCGTCATTCCCCTCGGCTCGCGCCTGTTGCTGCACCAGTCCGTGACGATCCCGGCATTTGCCGCGGCGATTTACCTGCAGGGAGGACAGTGGCTGCCATGGCCGCAGGTCAGCCGCTATCACCCGCACTGCAAGTTTGAATTACGCGAACCGAAGAACGCGCCCCAGACCATCACGGCGGATGAATTTGTCATTGCCCGAACCGGAATAGAAATCGAAACCCAGGAAGGTTTGCAGATACAGGCGCGGGTGCTTGGACTCCAGTCGCAGCGCCAGCCCCAGGTGTCGCGCTTGAGCTGTGCCGTCTGGCAGACTACCGCCACCGGCCAACCCGTGAGCGGTCGCGAATTGCGTCAGGCGCTGGGCGACGTCTTTACGCTTGAGATCGCCGGACGTGCACCGGCTTCGAGTTCGGGGTCTTGATGCGACCGTCCCAGTTCTTGAACTTCTTGCGGCAATAGGCGAGCAGCGCATCGTAGTCGCGGAAGAACAGTTCAAAATCCTCTTCCCCGCTTGGCCCTTCGAACTCGCAGCCGTCGTTCGAATGTTCGCGGCAAATCTGCGGACGAGTCTCGTAAATACCGCAACGCCCGCCGGGTTGCAGATGCCGGCAGGGATTGTTGATCAGCAGAAACCAGCCGTCCTCGTCCTTGTACATCTGCGTGTCCTGGTGCGAGATCTGCCACAGCAGCAGGTCGAAGTCTTCCATCGAACGCGGCGTATCGATGTGGTGCGTGAAGTAGGTGCAGCAAGTCGCGCCCCGGCAGTAGGTGCATTTGTTCTCGGGGGTGATTTTTGTATCGCCCTCGAGCTTGATCGGAATAGCGGTGGTCATGCGTTAGTCGGTCGGGTCCAAAAGGGCGGCCATTATAGCGGCGAGTTCCGGGAATGACGAGGCAACCGGGCGCGACGCCGTGCGCCGTGATGGGCGCAGGCGATTCGGCCGATCCTGTCATACAATAGGCAGACCATCGGCGAACAACACAAAGATGAAATTAAGCGCCAAAGACTTCAAGGCTTGGGGCAACAAGTGCGTTACTCTCCTCGGAATGTCCGGGGTGGGCAAAACCCGCCTGGCCGCGCGGCTGCGCAAGCGCAACTGGTTCCATTATTCGGGCGACTACCGTATCGGCACGCGTTATCTGGATGAACCGATCCTCGATCACATCAAGCAGCAGGCGATGCAGGTGCCATTCCTGCGCGAGTTGCTGCGCTCGGACTCGATCTACATCCGCAACAACATCACCGTGGACAATCTCCAGCCGGTGTCGAGCTTCCTCGGCAAGCTGGGCAATCCGGAAAAGGGCGGTCTCGGTCTCAAGGAATTCAAGCATCGCCAGGAGCTGCACCGGCAGGCGGAGATCGCGGCGATGCGCGACGTGCCGGAATTCATCCGCAAGTCCGGCGAGATCTACGGCTACCGCCACTTCGTCAACGACGCCGGCGGCTCGCTGTGCGAACTGGACGATCCGGCGACGATCCAGGTGCTGGCCGACCACACCCTGATCCTGTACCTCAAGGCCAACGAAAAAGACGAGCAGGAACTGATCCGCCGCGCCGAGGACGACCCGAAACCGCTCTACTATCGCGAGGCGTTCCTCGACGAACAATTGGAGATCTACCTGCGCGATACGGGCCGCACCTACGTGGCGCAGGTGGATCCGGATGATTTCGTGCGCTGGATGTTCCCGCGCCTGTTCTATTCGCGCCTACCGCGTTATCAGGCCATCGCGGATAAATACGGTTACACGATTACCACTGACGAACTAAAGGATGTGCGCGACGAGGCGGCCTTCCTGCGTCTCGTGGAAAAGGTTCTGGAAAGGTAGGTCCGGGCCACGCCATGCCACTGGTCGCCAATTCCAAGCTGCCGACGTTCGACCGCCTCAAGCAGGAAGGCGAGAACGTCGTGCCGCGCGACGTCGCGCTGCATCAGGACATCCGCGAGCTGCACATCGGCCTGCTCAACATGATGCCGGACGCGGCGCTGGCCGCGACCGAGCGCCAGTTCTTCCGGCTCGTGGGCGAGGCCAACCAGATCGCGCAGTTCTACATGCACCCGTTCACGGTGAAGGAACTCAAGCGCAGCGCCGAGGCCGAAACCTACGTCGGTCAGTACTACGAGAGCTTCGACCAGATCAGGGAACAGGGACTGGATGCGTTGATCATCACCGGCGCGAACGTGACCCAACCGGACCTTGCGCTCGAGCCGTTCTGGAAACCGCTCAACAAGGTGATCGACTGGGCCTACGACAATGTCACGTCCACGCTGTGCTCGTGCCTCGCGACTCATGCCGTGCTCCAGTTTCGCTACGGCAAGAAACGCCGGCACCTGGGTTTCAAGCGCTGGGGGGTTTATTCACACCGCGTGGTGGACCGCACGCACCCGCTGGTGTCCGACGTGAATACCCGCTTCGACGTACCGCACTCGCGCTTCAACCAAATCGACAGCGAGCAATTCGAGGCCGCGGGACTGCCTATCCTGGTCGAAAGCGACGAGGCCGGCGTGCACCTGGCCGCGAGCGAGGACAGCTTTCGCATCGTATTTTTCCAGGGGCACCCGGAGTACGACACCATCAGCCTGTTCAAGGAATACAAGCGCGAGATCGCGCGCTTTGTCAAAGGCGAACGCGCGGATTATCCGCCATTCCCGGAAAACTACTTCAGCCTCATTACCGAGGCGATTCTGGATGAACACCGGGATTGGCTGATCGCGGCCAAGGCCAAGGACGCCACGCTTCACGGCCTGCCGGAATCCATCATCGTGCCTGGCCTCGATAACACCTGGCACGACACTGCCGAGGCCGTGATCAACAACTGGATCGGTAAGGTTTATCAGGTCACCAACAACGACCGCAAGAAACCGTTTCAGGATGGAGTGAATCCGGACGATCCGCTGGGGTTAAAGCGCTAAGCCTTGTTCGACCCTGCCAATGAAACGTGTCACACGCTGTCTGTGGCCGCCTTCTGCCGTGCTTTCTGAATGAATCTCTCCGCGTCGATTACAAAACGCTCGTGCGTGCCGCGACTGATCACGTCCACGCCGTCGCTCGCCTCGACCTCGAATACCAGCCGCCGGCCGTCGACCTCGACGAGCCGTACCCGCGCGACGACCTCCAGCCCCGGTGGCGTCGCCGCGAGGTGGCTTATGTTCACGTGCGTGCCGACGGTCTGTTCGCGCGGCCAGTCGAGATGCGCGTGCACCGCCTGGATGCAGGCCCACTCGATGAAACCGACCATGAAGCCGGTGGCAAACACGCGCGGCATCGCCTGGAATTCCGGCGCCTCCGGATAGAGATGCGGGACGGTCTTGGATTCCGGAAGGCGGAACCGGAGTTCATGGGCGATGCCCGGCTTGAGGGATTCTTTCATGCGTCCTCCCGATTACGAATCATGATCATTAAGATGAATCCACTGAGCGGAACCGCCGATCGCCACACTCCCGAAGCGGCGCGTAATATCACGCATCATTTCAAGCACAGAGTCTAAAGCGCAGAACTATATCCGACCGTTTCGATCAATCAGCTTGAACAAGACTAAGAATGATTAGCAACTGCTTATTTCGACGCCGAACATCAATATTGTATCAAATGCTACTCAAGCTCCCCGGATTTCATTATATTGATTCCAAATCCGGTGCCGGTTCGTGCATTGGTGCAGCCCGGTTTCCCGACGGAGGAACCAGCCATGGTGACACCGGCGGCGATGTTGGCCACCGCAGGACTGTTCATGACGGGGCTCGGTGTTTCACTTGCCGTGCTGCTCTCGGCTGCGAACAAAAAACTCTACGTCTACGAAGATCCGCGCATCGACGAAGTCGAAGCGCTGCTGCCGCGTAATAACTGCGGCGCCTGCGGCACCGCCGGCTGTCGCGCATTTGCCGAAGCCGCGATCCGCGGAGACATTGCGCCGGGCCAGTGCACGGTGTGTACCCCGGCGCAGGCGCAAATGATTGCCAATCTCCTGGCCGTGACCGTGGGTGAACAGGAAAAGCGCGTGGCGCGTATTGCCTGCGCCGGCGGCCGCCAGGTCGCCATCAACCGCGCGCACTACGCCGGGCTGGAAAGCTGCCGCGCGGCCCATCTCGTGGCGGGCGGCGGCAAGGGTTGCGCCTGGGGTTGTCTCGGCTTCGGCGACTGCGTCGACGTGTGCGACTTCGACGCCATCCACATGGATCCGTTTCAGTTGCCGGTCGTGCATGATGCGCGCTGTATCGCGTGCAACGACTGCGTCGAAGTCTGCCCCAAGAATCTCATTTCACTCCAGAACGAAAGCCACAAGCTCTGGGTCGCGTGCAGCAACCGCGACTTCGGCGCCGAAGCCGAGGCGCAATGCGAGGTGATCTGCAACGCCTGCGGCCGCTGTGTGGCGGACGCACCCGCGGGACTGATCTCGATCAAGGAAAACCTCGCGGTTATCGATTACACAAATAACACGCGCGCCGCGCGCGAGGCCATCGAGCGCTGTCCGACCGGCGCGATCGTGTGGATGGAATCCGGTGAAAAAGCCATCAAGGGCCGGCGCGCCGCCAAAATCCTGCGCAAGGAAGCATTGCCTGTGGAGAAAACCCCATGACCAAAAATACAACCGATAACATCCCGAGGGACATGGATGCCGTTGACGCGGTGGCGGAGGGAACGTTCAAGGCATCAACCAGGCGCGGGCCTTTCGCGGTTTTCCGCAAACCGCCGAAATTCAAATATCCCGGCATCCGCAAGGCGCTGGACGGCGGTGCCGCCGTGGTCATGTGCGAGCGCGAGGCGAGCG
>DATICK010000266.1:0-7669 GCA_035456865.1 Sulfuricaulis sp. | reverse complement strand
AAAAAACGGGCGGCTAATGCCGCCCGTAGGGATCACTTCCACAGCAGGTATCGGTTACTTCTTCTTGGTCGGCGTCTTCACCGAAATCGCCACCGCCTCGCTGTACACCGCGGAGATCTTGTCGCCCTTCTTCAGGCTGTCGAAGGTCTTCATGTCGGCCGGGACCTTGACGGTCACGATGCCGCCCTTCGGGCCCTGCACGGTGAGCAAGCGGTTCTTCGTGTCGATCTCGAGCACAGTGGCAACGATCGAACTCGTTTGCATCGCCCACGCGCCCGGCTTGGCTCCTGCCGGTGCGCGCTCGACTTCAGTGACCTGGCCGGCAACATTGGTGTCGCTCACCTTCTCGAGCGTCGTGGCGGCAGCGCGGTGATACTCGACTTCGACGATGTCGCCCTTCTTGATCTGCGCGAAGTTGCGCACCTCCTCACCGGCGATTACGTCGAGTTTGGCTCCACTTTCGTCACGCAGGGTGAGTCTGCGCTCCTTTTTATTGATGTCGACGACCGTAACCTTGACGGACACGGAATCGGTCACCACGATAGCGCCGCTCTTGGCGGAATCCTGCTCGACCGCCATCGACACGGACGGTGCGGCCGCGAAAACGACGGCGACCGCGATGTAGAACAGATGTAATACTTTGGTCATGATGCGTTCTCCTTGCAGATGTTTCTTGGTTGCAGTTACCAATCCATACTCCTCGGCGAGGACAGTACAACATCACTGCACGGCGGCGAGTCGCCGATGATAGACGCAGCCGGCGCACCGCGCAACGATCGCCGCCGTTTCCGTCAGACAGTAAACAAACCGGACAGTAGCCCGGCAACGGGGAGTGGTGCTAGTGTATGACGCGACCCGGCACGGAAACGCTGATTGAGTCCTGTTACCGTCATGCCGGCGACAGGAGGAATCCGGCGGGTCCAAGGCGAGACGCCGGCTGTCTGAACTTTTGCAGAGGCCCTGTACCGATTTTGCCGCAGTCTATCTATATGGAGTTCTATATGCGCTCACATTCCGTCTTTGCCGCAATCCTGATCGCCGTGCTTGGACTCACCGCCCTCGGCACGGCACAAGCCGCTTCCTACAGCTCGCGCGCCGAGCGTTGGGAATTCACCGTGCAGACGCGCTATCTCAATGCGCAGTCGATCCACTTTAACGGCGGTTCCGAGATCGACACCAACTCCGATTTGGGCTGGGGCTTCGGTATAGGCTACAACTTCACTGATCATCTGGGTATGAGCGTCGACTTCGGCTGGAACTCGCCGTCCTTCGACGCCAAGATCGCCTCGGCGGATACACCGGGAACCTTCCGCCGGGAGAGTTCCGAGCTGTCGACCAGCAGCATCCAACTCAATCTGCATTACTACTTCATCACCGGACCGGTCACCCCGTACGTTTCAGCCGGATTGGGCTCCACCTTCATCGACAGCAATATCGCCAACGGTTCGGCGACCGGCGCCTGCTGGTGGGATCCGTACTGGGGCTATACCTGCAGCAGCTACCAGCCAACCTACAGTACTAACCTCTTTTCCTACAGCGGCGCCGTCGGTATCCGCTGGGATGTCAGCCGCGAAGTGTTCCTGCGCGCTGCAATCGCCAAGCAATGGATCGATTGGGATAACGGCGGCGATGATGCCTTCACCGCCACTCGCCTCGAGATCGGATTCAGTTACTGACCGGCGCACCACGAGCGCGTCGCCGAACTCCGCCACGCGACCGCCGGTCGTTCACGCGCATCCTCGGGTGCATGCCTGCACCAACCCGCACGCCGGTCGGGGCCGGTCACCGCTGGTCTGAGCCGATCCCGCCGCTCGCTTCGGGTGCCCGCCGGCAGGCGCTCGGCGACATGCCGTTCCAGCGGTGGAAGGCGCGCGTGAAGCTTGCGGGCTCGGAGAACCCCAACAGGTAGGTAATCTCGCCGACCGAAAGCCTCGAGTTGCGCACATACTGGTTCGCGAGCTCGCGTCGCGTGTCTTCCCGCAACTGTGCCAGGCTGGTGCCGTGCTCCGAGAGTTTGCGCTGCAGGCTGCGCACGCTCAGGTGCAGCGCCTCCGCCACACGCTGTGCATTCGTCTGACCGGACGGCAGCAGCTCCATGAGCTGCATCCGTGCCTGCGTCACCACATCTTCACGATCGAAACGCGCCAGGTAACGCAGGATCACCTCGTCGGCGGCGCGCGCCAACTCGGCGTTGCCGGTTGGCAGCACGCGATCCAGATCGGCGGCGGCAAACACCAGGGCATTGTCGGGCGCGCCATACGTGATCGGCGCACGAAACAACGTGGCGAACTGCTGTTCGCACAGCGGACGCGGACGCTGCAACCGCACACGCAGCGGACAGAACGCTTCGCCGTAACTCGTGCGGCACATTGTGACCAGCGCCACGGCACCGGCGTCCGCTGCGGCCAGCGAGACGGCCGACACGTTGCTCACTGGTTCGAATACGAGCTCGACCTCCGAACCGACGGCGATGGTCCGCAGCGTCAGCGCGGTCGATACCAGGCGCGTGAAGCGCACGAAGCGGTACAGCGCCTCGCGCAGGGTGTGGCTCGCGAGCCAGGCGTAACCGAGGGCGTGGAAGGTCGTGGGGTGAACATGCTGACCGGCGCTCACGCCGAAACACGGATCGCCGCTCACCTCGATCGCCAGATCCCACAGGCGTTTCATGGCCGAAAGCGGGATACGCGCGCCGGCATCGTGCAGTTGTTCGGTGTCTACCCCGGCACGCTCGAAAACCGGACGCGGCGCAACGCCTCGCGCCTCCAGTGCGCGCCAGATGACAGCGGCCCACGAGGCGACAGTCGTCGGTTGCATGTGTTCTCCCTTTCCCACCAGTCACTCCCGGACAAACATCTGGCGTCTGCGGACAACCTGCCGGGACAACGGATTGGCGGGTTCAGACAGGCCGGTGCCCGCGTGTGCTGCCATTCTAGCACTGGCACAAAACCTATCGGCATCGGAGGTCATCATGCAGACGAATCATCGCTCGCGCAATCCTGCCTGGCAACACACCTTGGCCGGCGAGTTCACCTGCGTCGGTCGCGGCCTGCACGGCGGACGCCGCGTCAGTATGCGGCTGCGGCCCGCGCCGCCCGGCACCGGCATACGCTTCCTGCGCCTCGATGTAGACGCCGGGCAGCGCGTGGTGACGGCGCACTGGCGCAACGTGGTCGAGTCCGAGCTGTGCACGATAATCACCAACGAGCATGGCGTGACGGTACGCACGGTCGAGCATCTGCTCGCGGCGCTGCGCGGCTGCGAGATCGACAACGCGGTTGTCGAACTCGACGGCCCCGAGGTGCCGATCATGGATGGCAGCGCCGCGCCGTTCGTGTCCCTCCTCCAGCGCATCGGCGCGGTACGCCAGCCGGCCGTGCGCCGTGCGCTGCTCGTCAGGCAGCCGGTGGTGGCCAGCGATGGCGACCGGTTCGCGGTATTCCTGCCGTATCCACGGCCGCGGATCACGGTGGAAATCGATTTCCCGAATCCGACCATCGGTCGCCAGCGCCGCTCACTGGCGCTGGATTCCGGCGAGTTTGCGAGCGAGATCGCACCGGCCCGCACCTTTGGATTCGCGCACGGTTTGCGGGCGCTGCGCGCCCGTGGGCTCGCCGCGGGCGGTTCACTGCGCAACGCGATCCTGGTCGATGAGCGGCGCGTCGTGAATCAGGAAGGCCTGCGTTTTCCGGACGAATTCGTGCGCCACAAATTACTCGACTGCGTGGGCGACTTGTCGCTCCTCGGCATACCGGTGATAGGACACCTCGTAGCGTACAAGCCGGGGCACCGGCTGTGCCACCGGTTGCTGCACGCACTGGATGCGGCCGCGGATGCCGCCAGCCTCATCGTGCCAGGCGTTGACGGCCGGCATTCCGAATCCGTTCATTCCGAATCGCCGCCCGGCGAGCACGTCGTGCCGGCCGGAAGCGCCACCCGGCGAAGTTCACATCAAGGCGACAGATCATGACGATCCCGACCGGTGCCGATACCGTCTCGTCCATTCGCCAGCACACGCTGGGGCGATCGGCGATCTGGCACGGCGAGCGCCGTCAGCGTCGAGCCAACGTTCTCGTGGTGCACCCCGCCGAAGCCGATACTGGCATTCGTTTCGTGCGCTACGGCGAGGTGCCGACCACCGGCATCCTGGCGCGCTGGGACTCCGTTGTCGATACCCGCGGCGGTATCGTTCTGGGCAACACCCACGGCTCGACACTGCGAGGTGCGATCCCGCTGCTTGCCGCGCTGCGCGTGGCCGGGGTCGACAACGCCGTGGTGGAAGTGCACGGATCGCGAATCGCCGAGGAAGTCAGCGATTTCGAGTTCTATCTCGGCATGCTTGCCGAAGTAGGCCTGCAGGCCCAGGCCGCGGCGCGGCGCCTGCTGCGCGTCGTCAACTTGGTCGAAGTCCGCGACAGCTACGGGTTTGCAACGATCTCGCCAGACGCTGGGTTCCGTGTCTGCATCAACCTGGCGACGATCCAGCCTGGTGGGAATACCGACAAGGCGTGCGCGTCGCTCTTGAGCGACTTCACCGAACCGTATGCCGGATTCAGCGCGACGCCGGGCGGGACACATGAAACGCACCTGGTCCACACCAACGACGCGGGGAGATCGCGGCCGCTCCGGGAAATCTGCGCATTGCCCGAGACACTGCGGGCCACAGTGGTCGATATGATCGGACACCTAACGCTCGCCGGGGCGCCGGTGGCGGGTTATGTTCGCAGTCATGGTCGGGGTCCGAGGCTCTACCAGGAGCTGCTCCACGCCGTCATGGGTCGCGGTGCGGTCTCGCTCACGACGGTCGATGCGCATCGCGCCCAGCACAATTCGGTCTACAGCAACGACGTCAAGTGAGCCATCCACCCGCACCCTCGCCTCTTACGGTGTGGGGCCAATAGAGCCGCATGTTTATCCTCAGTCTGTCCTAAACATGGAGCCTCTAATTTTTTCGTTTTATTGACACAGAGACATAAAGATTTTTCATTCAAATGACAGGATGTCTGGATCAGGCTCTCACGTCTTTGCCTCGGCGGCCGCCGCTTTGCCCTGCGCGAACGCGGCTTTCTTGCCGACCTCCAGAACCCGTTTCGAATCCATCAGTCCGTAAAGCTGGATGAGTTTGGCCACGAGTCCGGTCCAGCCGGTCTGATGGCTCGCGCCCAGCCCGGCACCGTTGTTGCCGTGGAAGTATTCGTAAAAGAGGATGTGGTCGCGCCAGTGTGGGTCGGTCTGAAACTTCTCCGTGCCGCCGTAAACCGGACGCTGGCCAGACTGCCCTGAGCCTGTCGAAGGGTCGCGCAAGAAGATCCGGGTGAGCCGATCAGCGATCTCCTTGGAAACCTCGAAAAGGTTCATCATCTTCCCTGATCCCGTAGGGCATTCGATCTTGAAGTTGTCGCCGTAGTACTGGTAAAAGTTCAGCAGTGACCGGATGATCATCGCGTTCACTGGCATCCAGATCGGGCCCCGCCAGTTGGAGTTGCCACCGAACATGCCGGTGTTCGACTCACCCGGCAGGTAATCCACCCGGTACTCCTGGCCTTGCACGTGGAAGATAAACGGGTGCTGCTCGTGGAACTTGGAGAGCGAGCGGATGCCGTAGGGGCTGAGAAACTCGTTCTCGTCGAGCATCTTCGAGAGGATCCGGCGCAGTCTCTCCGAGTTGACCATTGCCATGATTCCCCGTTCCGCCACCCCGTAAAAACCCGGGCCCGTGGGATGGATGGTTTTCAGCAGTTCGGGCATTCGGCGCCAGCGTTCCGCGATCTGGGCCATCGCCCCCGGAATGCGCTCCCGCTGCCACTTTTCGATCACCGTCGTGGCGCACAGTGGCAGGAGCCCCACCATCGAGCGCACCTTGAGCCGCGTGGCGCTGCCGTCCGGGAGCTGCAGCAGGTCGTAGTAGAAGCCGTCCTCCTCGTCCCACATGCCGTCCTGCCCGGGGCGGTTCATGGCCGCAGCGATATAGTAGAAGTGCTCGGCGAACTTGACGACCATGTCCTCGTAGGTGCGGTCGTGGGCAGCGAGTTCCACCGCGAGCTCGGCCATGTTCTGGCTGAACAGCGCCATCCAGGCCGTGCCATCCGCCTGTTCGAGGTGGCCGCCGGTGGGCAGCGGGGCGCTGCGGTCGAAGACGCCGATGTTGTCGAGGCCGAGGAAGCCGCCCTCGAAGACGTTCTTGCCGAGGCGGTCCTTGCGGTTCATCCACCAAGTGAAGTTGAGCAGCAGCTTGTTGAATGCCGACTTGAGGAAATTTACGTCCGTTTCGCCGCGCAGAGCCTGCTCGGTGCGGTGCAGGAACAGCGTCGCAAAGGCGTGGACTGGCGGGTTCACATCACTGAAGTTCCACTCGTATGCGGGCATCTGGCCGCTGGGGTGCAGGTAAACTCCACGCAGCATCAGCTCCATCTGCTCCTTGGCAAAGTCGGGATCCACGATCGAGAGTGGGAGCGTGTGGAACGCCAGGTCCCAAGCCGCGTACCAAGGGTACTCCCACTTATCGGGCATGGAGATGACGTCCTCGTTCAGCATGTGGAACCACTCCGAGTTCCGCGAATTACGATATCCGCTATGCAGCGGGTTGGAGTGGTGCTCCTCCAGCCAACTGTCACCGTCGAAGAAAAAGAACTGCTTGCTCCAGAGCATGCCGGCGATGGCCTGGCGCATCACGTTGGCCGCGTCCGGCGAGACCGAGGGTGGCGTCACCGAGCGATAGAACTCGTCCGCCTCCTGCAACCGTGCCGTCAAGGTCGCGTCAAACGCCGGCCCGAAGGGGACGGCAGCGCTTTTAGTGGTTGAGCTTTGCCCGGCGGATCCGCGTGCGGTCAGGCGCAGCCGCACGGTCGCCGACTGGCCTGAGGCAATCGTCATCCGGTAGTGCGCCGCAACTTTGGTGCCATGCTTTTCGGGGTTCACCGCCGCCTGATCGCCCTGTACTACGCAGTTGTTGATGCCGTCCTTGACGTACGGGCCGGCATTGGGCTGACCGGGAAAGAGCCGTGCGTTGTTCGTGGTATTATCCGTGAAAAGCAGCGGCACCTCGCCTTCGCAGGAAAGGATGAATTCACCCAGCAGCCGATGCGTTGCCGCGACCGCGCTCGTGCCCGCCGCTGTCTTGATCTGCTTGAGGTTTGGTTTCTCAGGGGCTCGGTTGGATTCGGTGATCCACGACGCCCAGTCGTTCCGGTACCACAGCGTCGGCAGCAGATGCAGTTCGGCTGCATCCGGCCCGCGATTGTGAGCCGTGATTTTTATCAGGATGTCTTCCGGACCGGCCTTGGCATACTCCACGAAGACGTCATAGTAGCGGTCGTCTTTGAAGACGCCGGTATCGAGGAGTTCATACTCCATGTCGTTCCGGGTGCGACGACGGTTTGTCTCGACCAAGTCCGCATAGGGATAGGCCGCCTGCGGGTACTTGTAGAGATACTTCATGTACGAGTGGGTCGGCGTGCTGTCGAGGTAGAAGTAGTATTCCTTCACGTCCTCGCCATGGTTGCCTTCGCTGTTGGTGAGGCCGAAGAGCCGTTCCTTGAGGATCGGGTCCTTACCGTTCCACAGGGCCAGGCTGAAGCAGAGGCGCTGCTTGTCATCCGAAATTCCGGCGATGCCGTCCTCGCCCCAGCGGTAGGCGCGCGAGCGGGCATGATCGTGGGTGAAGAAATTCCAG
>DATICK010000265.1:0-7816 GCA_035456865.1 Sulfuricaulis sp. | reverse complement strand
CAGCATGTCGTGCAGCGCCAGGTGTTCGAGTTCTTTCACCGCGTCGGCCAGGGCCGAGGTTCGCTGCGCCACGCGTCTTTCCAGCTCGGTGTTCAGTTCCTGCATGTCGCGCTGGTAGGCTTCGGTTTCTTCCTTGGCCTTGTTCAGCTGGTCGAACAGCGCGGCATTCTCTATGGCAAAACTGACTTGGGTGGCAAACAAAGACAGCAGATGGAGATCGCGTTTGGTGAAGTCCCCGCCGCCGATCTTGTTGATCCCGCTCAGACCGCCGAGAAAACGACGTTTGCCGACGAGGGGCACAAGCAGGATGCTGCCCGCTTCCTTCTCCCATTTGTTGCGCTCGGTATCATCGAGTTCATCCAGCACGCCGTGCCACCAGGCGCGTTTGTTCCGCAATACCCAGCCACAGACACCGATGTCCGTGGGTAGCGACTGGCCCACGATCTCGTCCGCGTTTTTCCCGCACCCGGCCTGATAGGTGTATTCAGTCTTGTTGTCGTTCAGTACCGGCAACAATACGGTTTCGGCCATGATGAGATTCCGCGCGTGCTCCACCGCCAGCTGAAAGACCTTTTTCAGGTCCAGCTCGCTGTTGATCGCGTCGGCGGTTTCCTTGAGCAGCGCAATCTCTATTTCGCGGTCGCGCAGCTCGCTTTCAAGAAGAAAGATGCGCTTTTCCAGACTTACCAAAGGAGTTTCCCCATGCAATAAATTCCGTTTAATGTGGTGCTAACAGCCTTCAGGATTCATGTACCGTATGGCGGAGTCACACGTCAGTGGGACCACATTGGAAGTGTAGATCAAGGAATTCGGGCAAGGCGGCCCTTCCCGCACGATGGGCGACAGGATATGGCGATCGGGACTGGCGGCCCGATCCGGGCCGCCAGCACTCACTTTTCCGCGGGATAAACGCTCTGCATGCGCTCCTGCAGACGCGCCGGGCGACTGCCGAGGCGATGGTCGTACACGGTGGTATAGGACATGACGTTTTTCACGTAGTCGCGCGTCTCGCCGAACGGGATGGTTTCCACCCAGATGTCGGCGTCCAGTGTCTTGTCTGGCAGCCATGAGTACACGCGATTCGGGCCGGCGTTATACGAGGCCGTGGCCAGCACCTGGTTGCCGTTGTTGCGGCCGAGCACCTCCTTCAGGTAACTCACGCCCAAGCGCAGGTTGTTCTCGATGTTGAGCAGCGCGCGATTGTTCGGGATCGGCATGTTGAGCTTGCGACCCGTGAGCCGGCCGGTGGAAGGCATCAACTGCATCAGTCCGAGCGCGCCCGCCTGCGAGCGCGCATCCGCAACGAAGGCCGATTCCTGTCGCACCACGCCGTAAACCCAGCTGGGGTCGATGCCATACTCGGTGGCGTTGGCCTCGATCGTGTCGCGGTACAACAGCGGGAAGCGCAGCTCGAGATCGTCCTGTTGATCGCTGCGCGCCACCGTGAGGATGGCGCGGTCATGCCAGCCCCACTGGCGCGCGATCACTGCGGCCACGGCCAGATCGCGGTTGTTCAGGCGGCGCGTGGTCCAGTTCCACTGACGGCGCGAGTCGGCCACCTGCCCCATCAGATACAGCTCCTGCGCCATCTGGATGCCGGGACGCGCCAGCATCGCGCTCACTTCTTCCGGCGTCGCGTCGGTGCTCACGTGCTGCATGGAGTAGTCCATCCCGGCGCGGTCGGCGGCGAGAAAGCCGTAGTAGCTGCGGTCACGCGCGAGGGACTCGTAGAGGCGGCGCGCCTCATCCTTGTTGCCCGTGGACTCGAGAATGCGCGCAGTCCAGTAGCGCCATTGACTGTCTTGCCGCTGCTCCTCGCTCAATCCCGCGATAAAACGCTTGGCCATTTCCCATTGCCCGGCGCGCAACGCCGTTTTCACCCGCCACAGGTGCAGCGACATGTCTCCCGGATCGGCGGACACCGCCGACAGCCACATCAGCGCCTGTGGCAGCTGGTCCTGCGCCGCCAGTATGCCGATGTAGCGCAGGACATAATTGTCGTCCTCGCCGAAGAACTGGTATTTTTTCTTGAGCAGGTCCCACTGCACCATCGCCTCCTCGGGATCGCGGTAGGCAAGGCGCACCACACCATGTTTGACGATCATGCGCGCCACCGGCGTTTCGACCGGATAGGCGATGTTGTGCAGCTCGCGCACCGGATCGCTGTGCATCGCCTGCCAGCGCCTGACCCACACTCGCTCGGAGGGATCGAGATATTGCGCGAGCTCTCCGGCGAGACGCAGGTTACGTGATTCCATCGCCAGACGGATGCGCGTCCAGACCTTGTCGCTGGTCATATGCCCGGCCCTTTTCCAGGCGGCGAACACCGGCTCGCAGCTCCGGGGCAGTTCTTTGCCGGTGAGCCAGAGTTTTTCCACCTCGGTCATGAGAGCGGCCTGCTCCTCGCTCGTCTTCAGCAGATGCGAAAGACGCAGGCACTGCAATTCGGGATCGTCCTCGATGTCCTGGTATTCCTGGAGGAAAGTCTTCCAGTCGCTGCGGTCCGCCAGCACGCGTAACCATTTCTTGCGGATGGTATCGCTGACCGGCGCCTGGCTGTTTTCCGCGAGAAAGCGTCGGAGTTCGGCCGCGGGCGTGGAGGCAACACGATTCTTGATGGATTCATATTCGAGATAGCCGCGCAGGATGTACTCGTCCAGACGCGCGTACAGCGTCTTGAAACGCGCGGTCTGACCGGCCTTCAAAGCCTCGATCGCGGCCAGATAATCACGGCGGTTGGCTTCTTCGTCCTGGATCAAATCCTGTGCGAACGACACCCCGCCCGCGCCCGTCAGCACGGCCAGAAGTAAAAAAATCGAGAGGAATCGCTGCATGCTGATTTATTATAGATAATCAAGCTTGGAATTATTGCTGCGGCATGAATCTACTTGAACATGTGTGGTGAGTTGTCATTAATGCCACCGAACGGCCAAGGATATACCTATGACCATGGAAACAATCAATCCTACCACCGGCGAGCGGTTGAAAACCTTCGATATATGGAATGAACGGCAAATAGAGGCGGCGCTTGCCGAAGCAGCGGCGGCCACCGCCGGCTGGCAGGCGGCCTCGTTTGCCGAACGCGCGCGGCTGTTCCGCAGCGCCGCCGCCGAACTGCGAAATAACACGGCACATTATGCAGGAATAATCACGCTTGAGATGGGCAAGATCGCCAGGGAGGCGCGCGCCGAAGTGGAGAAATGCGCCTTGGGTTGCGAGTTCTACGCCGAACACGCCGCGACCTTCCTCCGGGACGAAAAAATCGAATCCGACGCAAGCAGCAGTTACGTTGCTTACCTGCCGCTCGGGACCGTACTCGCGATCATGCCGTGGAACTTCCCGTTCTGGCAGGTGTTCCGCTTTGCCGCGCCAAGCCTCATGGCAGGCAACACGGCGGTGCTGAAACACGCCTCGAACGTTCCGCAATGCGCTCGCGCCATCGAAGAGATTTTCCACAAAGCCGGCTTCCCCAAGGGTGTATTCCGTACGCTTATGATTTCTGCCGCGCAGACGGAGCAAGTCATCGCCGATCCGCGCATCCACGCAGTGACGCTCACGGGCAGCGACGCGGCCGGGAGAAAGGTGGCGGCGGCCGCCGGGGTAAACCTCAAGAAATCCGTGCTCGAACTCGGCGGCTCGGATGCATTCATTGTCCTGCCGGATGCCGATCTCGAGCAGGCGGCGTCCGTCGGTGTGGCCTCGCGCTTTCTCAACTGCGGACAGAGCTGCATCGCCGCGAAGCGATTTATTCTGATTGAATCGATTGCCGAATCCTTTATCGAACTTTTCAAGCACAAGGTCCATGCTCTGCGCCTGGGTAATCCGGCGCAGGAAGACACCGGACTCGGACCCATGGCGCGCGCCGACCTGCGCGACCAGCTGCACCAGCAGGTAGCGGATTCGGTAACGGCGGGAGCGACGTTCGCGCTGCACGGCGGGCCGGCGGCCGGTCCGGGATTTTTCTACGAGCCCGCGGTCATCGACCATGTCGGCCCCGGCATGCGCGCCTACGAGGAAGAGCTTTTCGGACCGGTGGCGATCATAATCCGGGCCAGGGACGCGGACGCCGCCATGCGTATCGCCAATGACAACCGCTACGGGCTGGGTGGGAGTCTGTGGACGCGGGATATCAAAAAAGGCGAACGGCTGGCGCGGCAGCTCCAATCAGGTGCGAGCTTCGTGAACGGGTTAGTCAAAAGCGACCCGCGCCTGCCCTTCGGCGGCATCAAGGCCTCGGGCTACGGACGCGAGCTTTCTGTCCACGGCATACACGAGTTCGTGAATATCAAAACGATGTGGATCAGATAACTCAGGGGCCGCTAAAAAAAGAAGCCGGGCGAACCCGGCTTTGCGATGTGATCGGCAACGCCAAACTATTATTTGGCATCAAACAGGTAAGTGAATCCGACGCTGAGTACATTGGCATACTTGGGGCCGACACTCCCCAGATCATAGCGCTCATATTCAAGACGAGCGCTTAACGTCTTAGAGAAATCGAATTGCGCGCCGAGACCGCCAAAAATCTGTATGTTCGTGGTGGTCTGTGTGGATCTGATCCCTGCTTCCGTTGTCGTGATTTCGGATCTCGGTCTGTCCAGCCCCAGCTTGATGAGGGCACCGAACTTCGTGCCAATCGGGATAAGCCCTACCAGCGCCGCGGTGAATGCCGTGGTCTTGCTGTTACCGGTAACGGCTGCACCCGATGTCGTGCCTTCGACGCTGGACTTGCCCAGATATGAATAACCAAACTCTGCAGAAACGTATTTTTCAAACAGCTGCATTCCGACAAAGGCCTTCCACGCGCCGTCATTTCCATCGGTAACGCCGGAAAACGGCTGGGTATCGAAGAAATCGCCGGGGGTCACCTCGTAACTGTTCTTACCCACGCTTGCGCCGCCATACCAGTCGAAGGCATATACCGCCGTGGACAGAGAAGTCGCTGCGAACATCGCGCTGACGGAAATAAAAGCCCTGAAGTGGCGTGTCATTGTTTTACGTTTACCACGCATGTATCTCCTCCATTTATGTTTTTTCAATGTTGTAATCCACCCCTCCCCCCTCAAAGAATGGGCGAGCAAAGTAAAATACCGGACGTACAATAATCCCCGCGTTCAACCAGGTCAATAATATCCGTCCACCGTCCGGCCCTGCGCTAGCTGATTGATAACGGGGCGGTTTCGCAATCGGATTTATCTATAAAGCTGAACCGGACGCGCATCAGACGCATTAAGACATGTTCAACGGCGGGCGGGCCGCTTGTACGCCCACCACAGTAACCCGATGCCGAACAGAATCATCGGCAGGCTCAATATCTGTCCCATGGTGACCCAACCGAAGGCGAGATAGCCAAGCTGAGCATCCGGCTCGCGTACAAGCTCCACTGTAAACCGGAACACCCCGTAGCAGAACAGAAACAGCCCTGAGATAGCAGCCTCCGGTCGCGGCTTGAGCGCATAAACCCACAGAACAAGGAACAGCACCACCCCTTCGAGAGAGAATTCGTAGAGTTGTGAAGGGTGGCGCGGCAACGGCCCGGCGTTGGGAAATACCATCCCCCAGGGCACGTCGGTGACGCGGCCCCAGAGTTCATGATTGATGAAATTGCCGAGACGGCCGGCGCCCAGGCCAAGCGGGGTCAGCAGCGCGACAAAATCGGCCACGACAAAAAACGGACGATGGGTTCGGCGCGCATACAGCCACATGGCGATGATGACACCGAGCAGACCGCCGTGGAACGACATGCCACCGGTCCAGATGTAAAAAATCTCGATCGGATGCGCGAGGTAATAACCGAAGTTATAAAAAAGCACATAACCGATGCGGCCACCGAGGATAACGCCGAGCGCGCCATAAAAAAGAAAATCGGCGATTTCCTGCGGCTGCCAGCCGGATCCGGGACGCTTCGCGCGATAAATGCCGAGCCACCACGCGCCGAGGAATCCGACGAGATACATGAGCCCGTACCAGTGCACCTTGAGCGGACCGAGATTGATGGCGACGGGGTCGATGTCAGGAGCAAGCATGGGACGGGATTATGAATGAGACCGGTCGCCAGCGCTACGCGGGCTCAGGCGGCCTTTTGCACCGCGAGCGTCCCGGAACGGCCTTCCACCTCGCCTTGAATCATCTCACTGACCGGAATGCGATCGCGTTCGCGCAGGTGTTCACGCGCTATATCGTCCAGGCGGACGAAACGAACATTCTGTTTTTGCGCCTGCGCCAGCAATGCGCGGAACAGATCGATCTTGATCATGCCTTCAATCTCGGCGTGCGCGGTCAGCACATTGAGGTGTCCCGGACGCAGCCATGACAGGTACTGTTCGGCCAGGCGCTCCTCGGGATGTTCGGGGCGTCCGAGCAATTCATCGAGCGTCGGCAACGTCGTCGGAATCTGCAAGGTCTTGAACACAATCCCGTTCGCGCGTGGAAAAAAGGCGTGCGTGCCGCGCGTATCGCTGGCGTACAGCAGGCCGGCATCATCGTAGGCCGCCAGACTCAGGGCGTTCGCCTGCCAGCCGGCGGCGCCGGCGGTTTTCGCAGGCTCGCCGTAGATGCGCTCGAACTCGCGGCGCGCCATGTCGAATTCGGCGTAAACCTCATCGCGCGACATGTGCGCCAGACCGTCCTGCCAGCGGATGTGGTCGTAACAATGGATCCCGACTTCGTGGCCGCGGTCGCGCGCGGCGCGCATCACGTCCTGGTTGCGCCGGCCCACGTGTGGTCCGGGCCAGAGCACGCCGTTCAGCAGCGTGCGCAGCCCGTAGATGGCCACGACGTTGGTGCGCGCCGCCTTGCCGAAAAAGCCACGTCGGAAAATACGCCGGATGGCGCGGCCGGTGTTGTCAGGACCGAGCGAAAAGAGAAAAGTCGCCCTGATGCCGAATTCGTCGAAGAGATCCAGGAGTCGCGGCACGCCGACGCGCGTGCCGCGATCGGTATCGACATCGACTTTAATCGACAGCTGCGTCTCCGGCATGGCCGCCGTTCAGGCTTCCAGTTCCTGCGACGGCCGACCGAGGTGGTAATCGAGCGTCTTGCGCAGCGCCGTTTTGAAGTCGGTCACGGGCTTCCAGCCAAGATACTTCTCGGCATTACGGATCGACGGCACGCGCGTCAGAATGTCCTGATAACCCTTACCGTAATAATCGCCCGAGTTCACCGTGACGAGCCGGGTTTTTTCCGCCAGCGGCGCATATTTGGGATAGGTTTTCACGAGCGCGAGCACGGTTTCCGCCAGCTCGCGCACCGACATATCGTTCTTCGGGTTGCCGATGTTGAAGATGCGCCCGTCGGCGCAGCCGTCCTTGTTTTCGATGATGCGCATGAGCGCATCCACGCCATCGTCGATGTAAGTGAAGCTGCGACGCTGCGCGCCGCCGTCGACGAGCTGGATGTCCTTGCCGCGCAGTATGTTGCCGATGAACTGCGTGAGCACGCGCGAGCTGCCTTCTTTTGGCTCGAGGATGTTGTCGAGCTTGGGTCCGATCCAGTTGAACGGCCGGAACAGAGTGTATTTGAAGCCTTGTTGCTGGCCGTAGGCGGCGATCACACGGTCGAGCAGCTGCTTGCTGCACGAATAAATCCAGCGCGGTTTGTTGATCGGCCCGAGCACGAGGTTCGAGGCCTCCTCGTCGAACTCGGTGTCCGCGTTCATGCCATACACCTCGGAGGTCGAGGGGAACAGCACGCGTTTTTTATAGCGCACACATTGGCGCACCACCGCCAGATTGGCCTCGAAGTCGAGCTCGAACACGCGCAGCGGATCGGTCACGTAGGTCGCGGGCGTGGCGATGGCAACGAGCGGCAACACCACGTC
>DATICK010000264.1:0-7111 GCA_035456865.1 Sulfuricaulis sp. | reverse complement strand
GATCCTGCTGATCTGCGTGATCATATTTGTGATCGTGTTCAGCGTGATGTTTTATTCGATCTTCGCGCACCGCAAGAGCCGCGGTTACAAGCCGGCCAAGTTTCACGACAATGCCACCCTCGAGGTCGTCTGGACCGTCATACCGTTTCTGATCCTGGTGAGCATGGCCATCCCGTCCACCGCGACGCTGCTCGAAATGAGCGACACCAGCAAGTCCGATCTGACTGTCAAGATCACCGCTTATCAGTGGAAGTGGAAATACGACTATCCCGACCAGGACGTGGGTTTCTTCAGCACACTCGCGACGCCGCGCGATCAGATCGACAACAAGACGTCCAAGGGCGAGCATTATCTGCTCGAAGTGGACAACCCGATCGTGGTGCCGGTGGGCAAGAAGGTACGCTTCCTCGTCACCGCCAATGACGTCATCCACTCCTGGTGGGTACCGCAACTGGGCGTGAAGAAGGACGCCATTCCCGGCTTCATCAACGAATTCTGGGTCCGCGCCGACGAAGCCGGGACCTTCCGTGGACAATGCGCGGAATTGTGCGGCAAGGACCACGGTTTCATGCCCATCGTCGTTAACGCCGTGAGTCCGGAAGATTTTACCAAGTGGGTCGCCATGCAGAAGGACAAGGCCGCGGCGGAATCCGCCGGCAGCGCCAAGACCTGGAGCAAGGATGAGCTGATGGAGAAGGGCAAGAAGGGCTACGCCGCCACCTGCGCCGCCTGCCATGGCCCCGAAGGCAAGGGTATTCCGGGCGTGTTCCCGGCACTGGAAGGCAGCAAAGTGGCCACCGGTCCCGTCGATGAACATATCAAGACCGTGCTGCACGGCCGCGCCACCGGAAAATTCAGCGCCCAGATGCCGCCGTTCGCGGCACAGTTGAACGACGCGGACGTCGCGGCGATTATCACCTTCGAACGCAACGCCCTCGGCAACAAGGCCGGCGACGTCGTGCAGCCGTCTCAGGTCAAAGCCCTGCGCAAGTAACAAATAGGATTCCGAGAGGAGATACCAAACATGTCAGCAGATCATCACGCAGAACATCCCACCGGCCTTTCCCGCTGGTTATTCACCACGAACCACAAGGACATCGGCACCTTGTATCTGGTGTTCGCATTCACCATGGCCGTCATCGGCGGCCTCATGTCGCTCGTGATCCGTTCCGAGCTCTGGCAGCCGGGCCTGCAGCTGGTGGACCCGCACTTCTTCAACCAGATGACCACCGTGCACGCGCTCGTCATGATCTTCGGTTTCGCCATGCCGGCGTTCGTGGGCCTGGCCAACTGGATGATTCCCATGATGATCGGCGCGCCCGACATGGCGCTGCCGCGCATGAACAACTGGTCGTTCTGGATTCTGCCGTTTGCCGCCACCTTGCTGATCCTCGGCCTGTTCATGCCGGGCGGCGGCCCGGCCGGCGGCTGGACGCTGTATCCGCCGCTCTCGGTGCAGGGCGGCATCGGCACCGACTTCACGCTGCTGTCGATCCATCTGCTTGGCATGTCGTCGATTCTGGGCTCGATCAACATCATTGCCACAATTCTCAACATGCGCGCGCCGGGCATGACGCTGATGAAAATGCCGATGTTCGCATGGACCTGGCTCATCACCGCGTTCCTGCTGATCGCCGCCATGCCGGTGCTTGCCGGTGCGATCACCATGCTGATCACCGACCGCCACTTCGGCACGCACTTCTTCAATGCCGCCGGCGGCGGCGACCCGGTGCTGTTCCAGCACGTGTTCTGGTTCTTCGGCCATCCGGAGGTGTACATCCTGGTGCTGCCGGCGTTCGGCGTGTTCTCGCAGATCATTCCGACGTTCGCGCGCAAGCCGCTGTTCGGCTACGCATCGATGGTCTATGCCACGGCCTCGATCGCGCTGCTTTCGTTCATCGTCTGGGCGCATCACATGTACACGGTCGGCATGCCGATGGCCGGCGAACTGTTCTTCATGTACGCCACCATGCTGATCGCGGTGCCGACCGGCGTGAAGATCTTCAACTGGGTGTCCACGATGTGGCGCGGCTCGATGACCTTCGAGACCCCGATGCTGTGGTCCATCGGCGGCGTGTTCACATTCGCTATCGGCGGGTTCTCCGGCCTGATGCTGGCGATCACGCCGGCCGACTTTCAGTATCAGGACACCTATTTCGTCGTGGCCCACTTCCACTACGTGATTTTCGGCGCCACGATCTACGGACTGTTCGCCGCGATCTATTTCTGGCTGCCGAAGTGGACCGGCCACATGTACAACGAAACCCTCGGCAAGTGGCACTTCTGGCTCACCACGATTGGTTTTAACCTGACGTTCTTCCCGCAGCACTTCCTCGGGCTCGCCGGCATGCCGCGGCGTATCCCCGACTACGCGCTGCAGTTCACGGAGTTCAACCAGTGGTCCACCATCGGCGCGTTCTTCACGATCACGGCGCAGCTCATCTTCTTCTATATCGCGATCCGGGCCATGAAGGGCGGAGCCAAGGCGACCGACAAGGTTTGGGAAGGCGCGGACGGCCTCGAGTGGACGTTGCCCTCGCCGCCGCCGTATCACAGCTTCGCCGTGGCGCCCAAGATCAAGTAAGGCCAGATCGCATCACGCACGATGACCGACGCCATGCATGACGGTAAGCAGAAGCCCAGTCTCCGGACGGCCAATCGCCGGCTGGCACTGAAGCTTGGCGGGGTGACGCTGGCGATGTTCGCGTTCGGCTACGCGCTGTCGCCGATGTACGACGTGATGTGCCGGGCCCTGGGAATCAACGGCAAGACTGGGCGTACTGACGTTCAGACTGTGGCTGCGGAGCCCGTCGACCTGACCCGCACGGTTACCGTCGAGTTCACCGGTCTCGCCACCTCGGGCCTGCCCTGGGAATTCAAGCCGCTGACGAAAAAGCTGGAGCTGCATCCAGGCGAGACCCGCGAAGTGAAATATCTGGTGCGCAACCTGGCCAAGGAGGAAATCACGGGCCAGGCGATCCCCAGCGTCACGCCCGGCGAATCGGCGCCGCACTTCAAGAAGATCGAATGCTTCTGCTTCACCCGTCAGACCATGAAGCCGGGCGAGACGCGCGAGATGCCGGTGCGGTTCGTCGTCGATGCCGGGCTGGACCGGGACGTGCAGACCATCACCTTGTCGTATTCGTTCTTCAACATCGACAAGGCGTCGGCGGAGAAATACGGCGGGACTTCCCTGGCGCAGGCCGGTGAGTCTGCCGAGCACCACGATCACGTTCATTCGGCGCCCGGCGGCTGAGCGCGACAAAACTATTTTTATAAATTGATAAAGAGGATATAAGCATGTCCACTGCCAATTCCAACTACTATCTGCCCAATCCGAGCGCGTGGCCGATCATCACCTCGGTCGGCCTGTTTGCGCTGGCACTCGGGTTCATTCTCCTGATGAATGGCATCGGGGCGGGTCCCTGGGTCATGCTGGTCGGTACCGCCCTCATCGTGTACATGATGTTCCGCTGGTTCGGCCAGGTGATCGGCGAAAGCGAAAGCGGCACCTATAACGAGCAGGTGGACCGCTCCTTCCGCTGGGGCATGGCCTGGTTCATCTTCTCCGAAGTCATGTTTTTCGCCGCATTCTTCGGCGCGCTGTTCTATGTGCGCCAGTTCGCGGTGCAGTGGCTCGGCGCCGACGATTTGCTCTGGCCAGGATTCGACGCCACCTGGCCGACCGCGGGCCCGAAAGGACCGGTGCCGGTCCCTCATGACACCGTACCCGGTTTGAACCAGTTTTCGCCGATGGGCGCATGGGGCATTCCCGCCATCAACACCCTGATCCTGCTATCCTCGGGCGCCACCGTCACCTGGGCGCACTGGGGCCTGCTCAAGAACAATCGCGCGCAGCTCATTACCGGCCTGTTCCTGACCGTGGCGCTGGGCGTCACCTTCCTGGCGCTGCAAGCGTTCGAATATATCCATGCCTACACGGAACTGGGGTTGACGCTCAAGACCGGCGTTTATGGCGCCACTTTCTTCATGCTCACCGGCTTCCACGGGTTCCACGTAACCATGGGCACCATCATGTTGATCGTGATTCTGGCCCGCTCGATCTCCGGTCATTTTCGTCCGGATCACCATTTCGGCTTCGAAGCCGTTGCCTGGTATTGGCACTTCGTGGACGTGGTCTGGCTCGGCCTGTTTATTTTCGTTTACTGGTTCTGATAGCGAATTCCGGCCGGCAAAATAAAAAAGGCGCTGCCATCCGGCAGCGCCTTTTTGCTTTTGGCCTAAACCCGGTGTTATCGAAACAGTCCCAGTCCCTGGCGTGGAATGAGGCCAAAATAGAAACCGGCCATCAGCAGCACGAACAGCGTGATCGACAGACCGATGCGCCAGGTCAGCGCCCGGGCGGTCCGATTTCCGCGCCCCTTGTCCTTGTACATAAAAACCAGTGCTGAGAACAGGCTGGCCAGAATGAGCACCAGCATGAAGATGACCACGATCTTGATGAACATGCAGAATTCCAGGGAAATGACGAAGCGGCATTATATAGCCGCCGGCTCCCGAGGCGAAGGGCGACTCCCTTCCGAGGCGAAGCTTTTTCGAAGGGAGTACACCGGCTGCCACACTGGGGTGCGTTCTTTGAGTCGCGCTGGCTGCCACCGCCGAAAGAGCTATCGCCTCGGGTGGTGGCAGCCCTATCGGAGACGGCGGCGAGAGCGCTCATGGTAACATTGCTCATTGTGACCGCTGCGCCCATTACCGAAGGAGTATTCGTCTTGGGCACTGAGCGCGAGATGAATTCATGAAATTCCCCGACGATTTCCTTGCGCCATGAGACTGCCGTCGCAATTCCGCCCCGCACTGGTCCCGAGCCTGACCGTGGCGGTGCTGTTGCCGCTGTTTCTGTACCTGGGCTACTGGCAGATGCAGCGCGCGGAGGAGAAACGCGAGTTGCAGTCGGAATACGACGCGCGCGCCACCGGCCCGACGGTCAAGGTCGAAACGCGTCTGCAGCGCCCCGAGGAGTTGCAGTTCTACCGCGTCATCGCCAGGGGTTATTATGAAACCGGCTACCAAGTGCTGGTCGACAATCGCGTGCATCAAGGACAGGCCGGGTATGAGGTAATCACGCCGCTGCGACTGCCGGACAGCGACGTTCGCCTGCTGGTCAATCGCGGCTGGGTTCCGTTGGGCGAAGATCGCAGCCATCCGCCGGCGATCGATCCGCCCGGAGGCTTGCAGGAAATCATCGGCGTGGCCACCGTGCCGTCGGAAAAGAATTTCATGCTCGCCAAGCCCGAACCGCTCGACCGCGGCTGGCAGCAGGTGTGGCAGAACATGGACATGGCGCGTTACCGCACGGCCGTGCCGTTTCCGGTGCAGCCGGTGGTTGTGTTGCTGGACCCCGAAAGTCCCGCCGGCGGCTTTACCCGCGAGTGGCCCCGGCTCAATGCCGGCATCGCGGTGCACAAGGGTTACGCCTTCCAGTGGTTCATGATGGCGGTGGGGCTGGTTGTCATTTACTTTTTCATGAGTCTGCGCGGTGACGGCGCGGATCAGCAGGAGGAAGACAAGTCATGACTCCACCCGTCAATCCATCGGGCTCGCGCCGCAAGCTGTTATTGATCGCCACGCTGTTTGCGCTGCCCATGCTCGTCGCCTACGCGCTCTATTACAGCGGCTGGCGTCCGGAAGCCGTGCACCCGCATGGCGAACTGGTGCAGCCGGCGCGTCCCGTTGCGGATGCCGCGCTGGTGCTGCTCGACGGCAAGCCGATGCGCTTCAGCGAGCTTCACGGCAAGTGGACGCTGGTGACGTTCAGCGCCGCGGAATGCCTCAGCCCCTGTGAACAGAATCTCGTGAAAATGCGCCAGGTCATCGCGGCGCAGGGAAAGGAGGCGGAACGCGTTCAAAGCATGTTGATAGTGAAAGACGCCAAGATGCGCGACTGGCTGTATTCTGCCATCAAAGATTATCCCGGCATGCGTGCGGTCATTGGCCCGCCGGATGCTTTCGATGCGCTGGCGCGCCAGTTCGCGCTGCCCGCGGGAAGCCCGCTCGATAATCTGAACCGCATCTACCTGGTGGACCCGCTCGGCAATTTCATGATGAGCTATCCGGCCGACGCGGACCCGACCGGCATGCGCAAGGACCTGGCGCGGCTGCTGCGAATATCGCAGATCGGCTGAGCACGGCCCATACCAGGTAGTTTTAGCAATTAACCCCTTGATTCAGTACGAAAACCGACTTGACCTTATCCATACCATGTTGGGCAACGATTGCGTAGAATACCGCGCCCAATGGAACCATTAAGCAAAACACATTCGTCCATCGAAGCCGCGGCCCCGCGCCGGTTCGCGAGCCTCGCCCGGGAATACTACGAGCTCACCAAGCCGCGTGTGGTGTCGCTCATTATCTTCACCGCCGTGGTCGGCATGTTCCTGTCCACGCCGGGAGCGATGCCGCTGTCGGCCCTGCTGCTCGGTACGCTCGGCATCGCGCTCGCCGCCGGTTCGGCGGCCGCGATCAACCAGATTCTCGACCTGCATTTCGACCGAGGCATGCTGCGCACCAGCCGCCGGCCACTGCCCACGGGCACGCTCACGACTCACGAGGCGCTGGTGTTCGCGCTCATTATCGGCGTGGCGTCGATGGCAATTCTCGCGCTGTGGGTCAACATGCTCACCGCCGTGCTCACGTTCATTTCGCTCATCGGCTACTCGGTTGTTTACACCGTGTATCTCAAGCACGCCACGCCGCAGAACATCGTCATCGGCGGCGCCGCCGGTGCCGCGCCGCCGGTGCTTGGCTGGACCGCGATCACCGGTCATGTCGCGCCGGACGCATTGCTGCTTTTCCTCATCATCTTCCTGTGGACGCCGCCGCATTTCTGGTCGCTGGCGCTGTACCGCGAAAAGGAATACGCCAAGGTCGGCATCCCGATGCTGCCGGTCACCCACGGGCGCGAGTTCACACAGCTCCAGATCCTGCTGTACACCGTACTGCTGGTGGCGGTGACGATCATGCCGTTCGCCACGCACATGAGCGGCTGGCTGTATTTCCTCGGTGCGGTGATCCTGAATGCGGGATTCCTGTATTACGCCGTGCGGCTGTACCGCAACTACAGCGACGAGCTGGCGCGCAAGACCTTCCG
>DATICK010000263.1:0-2003 GCA_035456865.1 Sulfuricaulis sp. | reverse complement strand
CCGGAGCGCCGACTCGGTAGCCGGAACGGTCGGGGGCGGCTAATCGCCCCCGCTCGGCCGTTCTGGCCCGAAAGCGGTAAATCCCGGGGTCGCAGGGGCAGAGCCCCCGATTCAGCGTCATGCTGCATCGCCAGCGTTGTTTTCGAATTCTGCAGGCGGGACATAGCCGAGCGCCGAGTGCAGTCTCCGGCGATTGTAGACGATGTCCAGGAAGTCGGCCATGGCTGCGTGCAAATCGGTCATGTCTCGGTATTCGTTGCGATAGACCTCTTCATATTTGAGCGTTTTCATGAACGATTCGCACGCGGCATTGTCATACGGGTTGCCGGTTCGGCTCATGCAGATGAAAGTGGACCCCAAAGTCAAGACCATTTTTCGCCGGCAATAAGCTTAGGCCCGACGGGGTCTGTTGAGTTCGTTATCGGGCGGCGTTGAGGGCGCCGCCCGAGCCATTCCGGCCCTCGAGTCGGCGCTCGGGTCGCATCCCTGCGGAGCCCTGTCTTCCGCTCGAGTGCTTCTATTCTAAGACCAACCATTCTGGCTCAAAAGCGTTAAATCCCGGGGGTTCGGGGGCAGCGCCCCCGATTCAGCAATGATCCCCTTCCGAATGTCATCGCCGTTTGCGGCATTCATGTCCGGCCTTGTAGAGCGCGGCCGGCGTCCGGTAATTCAGACTCTGGTGCGGGCGCTCGTAATTGTAGAAACGGAAGTAGCGGTCGATGCCTGCGCGCGCCTCGGTCACCAAAGAGTAGTCCTTCAGGTAGACCTCTTCGTATTTGAGCGAGCGCCATAACCGCTCAATAAAGATGTTGTCCAGACAGCGCCCGCGGCCATCCATGCTGACCGCGACGCCGCGCGCCTCCAACTCCCCCGTGAACTTCTCGCTAGTGAACTGCGCGCCCTGATCGCTGTTGAAAATCTCCGGCCGCCCTCGCCGGAGTGACTGCTTCAGGGCCTCCAGGCAGAAGTCCAGTTCCATCGTCACCGACAGTGACCAGCTCAGCACGAACCGGCTGAACCAATCCATCACCGCCACCAGGTAGGCGAAGCCGTGCGCCATGCGGATATAGGTGATATCCGTGCTCCAGACCTGATTGACGCGTTTCACCTCGACTCCTTCCAGCAGGTACGGATAGATCTTGTGACCTTCTCCCGGCTGGCTCAGCCTCGGCTTGGGATACACGGCCTCAATGCCCATCAGAGCCATCAGCCGCGATACGCGCTTGCGGTTCACCTCATGGCCCTGGGCCTGCAGCCACGCCGTCATCCTCCGACTCCCGTAAAACGGCGTGCGTGTGTACTGCTCATCGATCAACCGCATCAGAGCCAGATTCTCTTCGCTCTCCCCCACCGGCTCGTAATACAGACTCGCGCGACTGACACCGAGCAACTCACATTGCCGCCGAATGCTGATATGGCCGTGGCCTGGATCCACCAGCGGACGGCGGTCCTCATTCGAGCAAGCCAGCTTTTTTTTTGAGCCAGTCCAGTTCTACCTTCAACCGCCCGATCTCTTCGTAGCGTGCGTCCTTGTCCGCTTCGTCATTGCGCCCCTTGCGGGTTCGCCCGTCCACGAACAACTCTGGCAGTTGTTCCAGCGCCGCTTTCCGCCACTTGGCGATCTGCATCGGGTGCACTTTGAACTGCGACCCCAACTGACTGAGCGTCTTCGCGCCACGGATCGCCTCCACGGCGACCCGCGCCTTGAACTTCGGACTGTACTGTTTTCGCGTCGTCGTCATCGCCTCTCCTCCGCGTTCACGACTCCGCCGGAATTTTAGCTTATTGCCTGGTCCAAATTCTGGGGTCCACTATAACCTCCGGCGATATGATCGCCACCGATATCGGAACATCGATCGCAGCTCGGTGATCACGCGTGTGCGGGTCCGTGATTACAATCGGTCTCCGGCACGTTCGACCCTCTGCTTTTCCTGGTTGTCCGACCTGTGTCACTGAAACTTGCGCAGATGGGCTCGCGCGCAGAGCGCGCCGAGCGGCATCTA
>DATICK010000262.1:0-4226 GCA_035456865.1 Sulfuricaulis sp. | reverse complement strand
GTTCGCTATGAACTGGCCGGTGCCGTTATCACCAATCTGCAGATTTTCATCATGATACTTTCCTGCCTGCTGATGATCGGCCTGCTGTTGCTTGTGCATAAAACGCGGCTCGGGCGCGCCATGCGAGCCACCGCCCAGGCGCAGGATATCGCCGGCCTCATGGGCATCAACACCAACACAATCATCTCGGTGACGTTCGTGATCGGCGCCGCGCTGGCGGCGGTGGCGGGCGTCATGGTCAGCGCTTATTACGGGTTGGCACATTACTACATGGGCTTCATGCTCGGGCTCAAGGCTTTCACCGCCGCGGTGCTGGGCGGCATCGGTAACATCGCCGGGGCGATGCTGGGCGGCTTGCTGCTCGGCGTGATCGAGAGCCTGGGCGCGGGTTACATCGGCGAACTGACCGGTGGATTCCTTGGCAGCCATTACCAGGACGTCTTCGCCTTCTTCGTGCTCATCCTGGTACTGATCGTCCGGCCTTCGGGTCTGCTCGGCGAGCGTGTGGTCGAGCGCGCCTGAGATTTTAAAATAGAATGAATATGATTTTGAACCGCCAAGACGCCAAGGTCGCCAAGAAAAGCAATTTTAAGATAAGAAAACTTGGCGTTCTTGGCGACCTTGGCGTCTTGGCGGTTTAATTTTCATTTAAATGTTTTAAGGATTCCAAATTAAATGATATCCGCGGGTGAACGTTGGCAAAAATGGAAACATGACCGCCGCGCGGTATGGCTGGTGTATGTCGCCCTGGCCGTGCTGCTGGCAGTGCTGCCGTTCCTGACCGGCGCCGCGCTCGGGCGCGGATGGGTGCGCATCCTCGATTTCACGCTGCTCTATGTCATGCTGGCGCTGGGACTCAACATCGTCGTGGGTTATGCCGGCCTGCTCGATCTGGGCTACATCGCGTTCTATGCCGTCGGCGCCTATGTGTATGCGCTGCTCGCCTCGCCGCATTTCGATTTGCACCTGCCGTTCTGGGCGCTGCTGCCGCTGGGAGCGGGACTCGCGGGCATTTTCGGGATTCTGCTGGGGGCGCCCACGCTAAGACTGCGCGGCGATTACCTGGCCATCGTCACGCTCGGATTCGGTGAGATCATCCGTATCTTTCTCAACAACCTCAACGCGCCGGTCAACATCACCAACGGCCCGCAGGGCGTCAATCTGATCGATCCGGTGGCCTTCGGCGGTTTCTCTCTCAGCCAGCCGCATGAATTTTTCGGCGTGCGATTTCCCGGCCTCTATTCCTATTACTATCTGTTTCTCGCGCTCGCGCTGTTGGTGATCTTCGTGTCGCTGCGCCTGCAGAATTCGCGTATCGGGCGGGCGTGGGTGGCGATCCGCGAGGACGAAGTGGCCGCCGAGGCCATGGGCATCAACACGCGCAATATCAAGCTGCTCGCGTTCGCCATGGGGGCGACGTTCGCCGGCATCAGCGGCGGATTGTTCGCCGGGTTCCAGGGGTTCATCAGCCCGGAAAGTTTCAATCTGTTCGAGTCGATCATTATCCTGTGCATGATCGTGCTGGGCGGCATGGGGAACATTCCCGGCGTCATTCTCGGCGCGGTGCTGCTCACGGTGTTTCCCGAGGCGCTGCGCTATCTCGGCGAGCTGCAGCAATACCTGTTCGGACGCGTCCTCGTGGACCCATCCGATCTGCGCATGCTGATCTTCGGGCTCGCGCTCATCGTCATCATGATATTCCGTCCGGCCGGGCTGCTGCCGTCGGTGCGCCGCCGCCGCGAATTCGGTTCCGATCCATCCGTGCTCGCGCAGGAACAGGCCTCGCTCTATGACACCCAGCGTTGAAGAAAAACCGCGGTCACGCCCCGACAAGCTGCTCACGGTCAGCCAGGTAAGCAAGCATTTCGGCGGGCTGGCGGCGCTGCAGGACGTGTCCTTGCATATTCATAGCAGTGAAATTTACGGTCTCATCGGCCCGAATGGCGCCGGTAAAACGACGCTATTCAATGTTCTGACCGGCATTTACAGGCCGGATGCCGGCCGCATCGAATTGAATGGACAGGCGGTCGCGGGACGCAAGCCAAATCAGGTGGCGACGCTGGGCGTGGCGCGCACGTTCCAGAACATCCGTTTGTTCGCCAATATGACGGCGCTTGAGAACGTCATGGTCGGACGGCACGTACGCACGCGTGCCGGCATTGCTGGCGCGGTCTGGCGCGATTCCGCCACCCGCGCGGAAGAGGCGGCGATAGCGGCGCGCGCACATGAACTGCTGGAATACGTCGGCATCGCCCGGAATGCGCACATGCTGGCCAAGAATATCCCATACGGCGACCAGCGCCGGGTCGAAATCGCACGCGCCCTGGCCACCGATCCGCTGTTGCTGGCGCTCGATGAGCCTGCGGCGGGCATGAATCCCAGCGAGACCGCCCAACTCCAGACACTGCTGCAGAAAATTCGCGCGGGTGGCGTGACGCTGCTGCTCATCGAACATGACGTGAAGCTGGTCATGGGGCTGTGCGACCGCGTCGCCGTGCTCGACTACGGCAAGAAGATCGCCGAAGGGGCACCAGCCGAGGTCCAGCGCGATCCGCGCGTGATCGAGGCTTATCTGGGTGGAGGGCTGGCATGAGCAGGGAGACGGCGACCGCGCAGCGCGGAGCAGGGGCCCCTCCGGGGATGCGACCGGCCGCGAATGCCACCGGTCACCGACGCGACTCGGTTGGATATCGAGACGTACTTGAGGAGGCGGCAGCGGCGGCATGAATATTCTACAAACACGTGGCCTCGAAGTCGCTTACGGCGGGATCCGCGCTGTCAAGGGCGTGGACCTCAAGGTGCAAAGCGGCGAGCTTGTGTGCCTGATCGGCGCCAACGGCGCCGGCAAGACCACGCTGCTCAAGTCGCTGTGCGGCATGCTCGCGCCCAGCCGCGGCGAGATTCTCTATGAAGGCGATTCCATCGCCGGCAAACCGTCGTACGAGCTGGTGCGTCGCGGGATTTCGCTGGTGCCGGAGGGGCGCGGTATTTTCGGGCGCCTCACCGTGGAGGAAAATATCAAGATCGGCGCTTATGCGCGACGCGACCGCGCCGCGATCCGCGCGGACATGGACCGCCTCTACGATCTGTTCCCGCGGTTGTCAGAGCGCCGCGTTCAACAGGCCGGCACGCTTTCGGGCGGCGAACAACAAATGCTGGCGATCGGCAGGGCGCTCATGAGCCGTCCGCGCTTGCTGCTGCTCGACGAGCCGAGCATGGGACTCGCTCCCATGCTCGTGCAGAAGATTTTTCATACCATCAAGCGCATCGTCGAAGAGGGCGTGACGTTGTTGCTGGTGGAGCAGAATGCCCAGCTCGCGCTCGGGATCAGCCATCGCGGCTATGTCATGGAAAGCGGTAATATTATTCTCGACGATTCCGCCGAGGCACTTCTCAGGAACCCGAAAGTCCGACACGCCTATCTGGGCGAATAGAAATAAACGACCATTAATAATTTATTGGCAGGTTCTCAGGTTGGATTGGCGCGATTTCCAGTCTACGAACGATCTCCGATTCAAGACAGGAGAGTTGCGTCTTGTCAGTCAGTGGCTGACGCTCGCGGTCGTTGATGAAGAAGATGTCCTCGGCGCGCTCGCCATACGTGGCGACCTTGGCCGCCACCAGATTCACGCGGCACTGCTTCAGCGCCAGCGCCACCTGGTACAGCAATCCCGGACGATCCTGGGCCGTGACTTCCATGATGGTGAGTTGCCCTTTCGGCGAAGGCCAGAAGACGACTCGCGTCTCGATGGGAAAGTGTTTCAGTTGACGCGGTAAATGGGCGAACTGCGGATCGCGACCCGGGCGCGGGTTTAATAACTGGTCGCGCATCGCTTTCTGCAATTGCGCGAGCGCGCGTGGATCGCTCACCGGCTTATTGGAGTGGTCCAGCACCACGAAGGTATCCAGTGCGAAGCCGTTGTGCAGCGTGTGAATGCGCGCATCCATGATGGACAGGTTGAGGCGGTCGAAGCCCGCGGTCATAACGACGAAAAGGTCGTCGCGATCCGGCGTGTAAATCAGGAACTCGCTGCCGCCGAGATCGGGCGTGTACCGCGTGGCCACGATCGGCAAATCGGTGGCACCGGCCCCGGCAATCACCTGCGCGTGCCACGCCAGGCTCTCGGCGTCGTAAGGCAGGAAATACTCCCCGTCCAGGTCCTGCCAGAAACGGTTGACCTGTGTCTCGGAAAGTCCGGCCGGAGCCAGTTTTTCCAGCGCCGACC
>DATICK010000261.1:0-4331 GCA_035456865.1 Sulfuricaulis sp. | reverse complement strand
ACGGCCGGGATCGCGGTTTCCATGACCGAGCCCAGGCCGACGATGGCGTATTCGGCGTCTTCCAGACGATAGTCGCTGACGAAACCGTAATGCCGTCCCGTGAGCCGGTGGAATTCGTCGAATGCCTCCTGCAGATGGCGCGGTACTTCGTCGTAGAAATAGCGCTGCGCGACCTTGCCCTTCATATAGGAATCCTGGTTCTGCACCACGCCGGTCATCAGCGGGCGCTCGGGATCGAAAAGGCTCGCCAGTTTCGCGCGCGGATCGTCGACGAAAAGCTTCATCAGTTCCGGCTCGGCGAGGCGCACGTTCTCGATGGTGTGGGTGGTGAGAAATCCGTCCTGGATGCTCAGGAACGGCGTGCGTGAATTTTCCGCGGCGCGCCGAACGATCAGCCCCAGGTCCTGCGCCTCCTGCGCGTTGCGCGCGAACAGCATGCCCCAGCCGGTATCGGCCACCGCCATGACATCGTCATGACCCGCGTGCACGTTGAGCGAATGCGAGCTGAGCGCCCGCGCGCCGATGTGAAACACCACCGGCAGGCGCTTGCCGGAAATAGTGAACAGCACCTCTTTCATGAGCACCAGGCCCTGACCGGAGGTGAAATTGGTCACGCGCCCGCCGGCCAGCGCGAAGCCTTCGCAGGCGGAGGCGGAGCTGTGCTCCGATTCCGGTTCGAGGAAGAACAAGTCGCGGTTCCAGAGATTCTTGCCGCCGTTCGCCACTGCGAGCTGATAACCCGAGCCCATGTTGGTGGACGGGGTGATCGGGTAGGCGCAGGCGCCTTCGGAAATATTTTGCTCGACCCAGACGACCACCGCCGATCCGTCGGCGGTGGTCGGAGTGCCGGGATAGGGGAAGGTGCCGGAAGTCACGCTGGTGTTGCGAATCGGTTGCCGGTCAGCAGGTATTCGAGCAACTCATGAACTTTGCGTATTTCCACTCCGAAGGGCAGAGACTCCGAGCCGCGGAAGAACAAGCCCTGCTGGATGTTGCCGCGCTGCGCCGCCGCGAGCTGGGTCTCGATGCAGAATTGGCCGGCATGGGGATTGCCGTCCTTGAATCCGCAATGCGCAAGGCACTCGAGCCGGCTCGGGCACTGGGAGCATTCGGGACTCGCTTTTTCGCGCAGCTTCAATTCCTTCGCGAGATAATTCTTCAGCCATGGCGTTAGAACTGCGCGCGCCGGCAAACCGGCCGCGCTCATGAAGGTCACGATGTCCTCGGGCCTGGCCTCGGCCAGCACTTTCTTGAAGTTGGGATGCGCGTCGCACTCTTCGGTTACGGCAAACGGCGTGCCGATCTGCGCGCCGCTTGCGCCCATGTCGAACAGCTCCTTGAGCTTCTGGAACGAGTTGATGCCGCCCGCCGGTATCAGCGGGATGCGGCCGAGCGCGATTCCCAGTTCCTGAAACACGCGCCGGGTTTCACCCAACACCCGCTTGAAATCGAACTTCGGGTCATTGACTTCTTCCATGCGCGTGGCGCCGAGATGTCCGCCGGCGTAGCGCGGGTGTTCAATGACGATGGCATCCGGCAGCCGACCCTTGCGCATCCATTTCTTGAGCACGGCGCGCACGCCGCGTTCCTCCGACAGGATCGGAATGAGCGCGACGTTCTTGAATTTTTCGGTGAGATCGGGCAGGTCGAACGGCAGTCCCGCTCCGGAGACGATGGCGTTCGCCCCGCTCTTGCAGGCCTGCACCACGAGTTCGGCGTAATTCGACAGCGCGCGCATCACGTTCACCGCGATGAAGCCGTCCGGCGCGATCTCGTGCGCGGTGCGGATCTCGCGATCCAGCGCTTCGATGTTGGCGGCGCTGTGAATTACCGGATCGTGGCACTTGCGCAAGCGTTGCATGATGTCCGGGTACAGGCGCCGCAGGTCGACGCTGGCGATGGTGCCGACGGCGCCTTCGCGGGCGACCGCGCCCGCCAGGCGGTGGCCGGAAATGCCCACGCCCATGCCGCCCTGAATGACGGGCAACAGTTCGCGATCGCGGATCTTGAGTAAAGGGAAAGAGGTACGGATCATGAAAAGAATGGGCCTTAAAACCACAAAACTAGCCTATTTTGCGGCAAATCGGCTTGACGCAGGTCAAACTCCCGAACTGCACCGGTGAATCCTGCCGCCGCCGGAATCGCTAGGCAACGAAAGGCAGGACCTGATGGGAGAGTGCGACCAGGACGATGTAGAGGAATATCGCGATCGCCACGAGCCAGGCGGCGATACGGATTTTTTTGGTCCGGCCGTATTTGAGACCGACGGCACCGACCATGATGTAGGCGATCAGCGCCAGCACCTTGGCCGTGAGCCAATTTTGAACGAAAGGGTATTGCTGGATCTGTATCGCCAGCAGAACCGCCGATACGAGCAAAATCGTATCGATGATATGCGGCGCCACGCGCACCCATTTCGTTTGCAGCCACGGCGACTCTTGCATCATCCACACGCCGCGCAGCAGAAATCCGGAAATAGACAGGACCACGCAGGTGACGTGCAGATGCTTGAGAAGCAACACCATCATTTCTGTTTCCTGATAAATCGATTATCCAGGTTTTCGGTCGAGTCGCGGTCGCAGGTACATCGGCGCGTACAGCCATCCCCACAGAAGGAATGACAGCAACCAGGTGGCCGCGGCCAGGGTGTTTAAAATTGCGCCGACGGCGCCGGGGAGAAATTCAGCGACGATGCGCAGCATGGCGGCGATGTTAACACCGAACAGCACGTACCACGTCAGGTCGTTGGCCTCCAGCGCGCGGCCGGAATGCCCAAGCGTGACGCGCGAGGCCATCGCCACCACCATGCCGGCGAAGAAGCCGATGCCGAGCGCGTGCAACGGCGCGCGTCCCAGGTAGTCCACGCCGGTGACGAAGAGCACCAGGCTTTGCGCGGTGTAGAGCGTCATGCCGAGGCCGAGCCACAGAAACGCGATGTGCAGCATGGCCAACAGGCGCGCGTGAAAGCTGCGGCGGAATTGCCAGATCCATGAGTGATGCAGCGCCGCCACCGCCAGTGGCGCGTCTGCGAGGAAACGCCAGGCGGACCAGCCGGCAACTTCAAACACCACATGTGCGACGACGCACACGACCATCACCGGAGGGCCCCAGCCGGGACGCACCATCATGTAGTTCATGAGCGCGCTCTGACTGAAGAATGGAATCATGCGGTGCGCTACCAGGAATACCACCGGCACCAGAAACAACCACAATCCAAACTCGCGCGCCAGGAAGAAAGCCATCGGCGCGCCGGAGAAAACACCAACGAGAAAGCACGCGATGCCGAGCATGCCGGCGGCGAGCGCCAGGTTGAGCAGACGCTCGTGCGGCCCGCGTTTGGGTGACTGGAGGAAAACCGCCAATAACGAATAGAGCGTTACTCCCCAGCCAGCCAGTTGCAACGCCAGCGCCGCCGCCACGACGAGTCGCGAAGTGAACAGGCCCGCATAAAACAGAATCATGCCCGCGGCGAGAAAAACGAAGGCGGTGATATACCGCGACGCCGGTACCACCGTTCCACCCATCCAACGTGGATAGACCGTGATCAGAAAACCGAAAATGAAAAATGGGAACACCCCGTACAGCATGAGAAACATGTGCGCCCAAGTGGGTGCCACCGCCAGGGACAGGGTCGGCCACCATCCCGCGCGCCCCGCCAGCTCCAGGAGCCACAGCCCCATCACCAGGATGATCTGAAGCGCGCCGGCAAAGAACATCATGCGATGCGGCGCGGCGCTAAAGACCTGCCAGCGTGAAGGTATCAACGTGGGTTGGGATGTCAGGGTGCTCATCTTCGAATCCGGCAGCGGTTGAGGGCGTTAATGAAACAAGTCTCTTTTATCAGGAGAAACCGGGGAAAGTACTTGACTCAGGTCACGCGAAGAACCTCTGGAACCCTCGAAAAGCAACTATATAAGGACAGTGGTCTATCTTGAAAGCTAAAGGTCTTTTCACGCGTGTGATACACCGGCTCGCCCAAAAGGCAAGGGGGTTAACTGAACATGCTGTCCGATATCAGGCTGACACGACCGGCTGAGGCAGAACCCATCGCCAAAGCGGCTCGTGGACCGGGCGTTCTGGCGATTGTGGGGGTTTTCGGTCTCGTCACGCTGATCCTGTTGCATGTTTATGCCGAGCGCGAGTCCCAGGAGCGCAATCACTGGCGGTTAATCCGGGAACAGGCGGATGCCGCGTTGCAACTGGAACTGAGCGTGCGTCAGCGGATCGTGGCGGTCGAGACCCTGCAGGCCTTCATGCTGGCCACGCGCAAACCCCCGGATTATTCCGAATTCAACCGCTTTGCCGAGACCCTGATGCTGTTCACCCCCGCT
>DATICK010000260.1:0-7241 GCA_035456865.1 Sulfuricaulis sp. | reverse complement strand
CCCAGCGACGGCGGCGACGATGTCTTCGCGCATTATTCCGCCATTGAAATGGAAGGGTACAAGACCCTGAAAGAGGGTCAGCAAGTCGAGTTTGAAGTCCAGGAAGGTCCCAAAGGCCCCCAGGCTTCCCACATACGCTCTCTTCCCAAATAGTCGGCGTTAGATCCGCAATCAATCATTCAAACCCGGCCCAGCCGGGTTTTCTTTTTTTTGACATACCGCTTTCATGCCGGACATGATCGCCTGGAATAGCGTGGCCGTAGGAGCCGTCATTCCACAAAGGATCAACGCTGGAATCTCAGGCGGACCCTGCTCCCATGGAGGATCGATTGTTGACTTTTCGATTTACCCTCTGTGTTTCACTCACGCTGCTGACGGCGATTCCCACCATCGCTCTATCGGCGCCCACGGTTATCGAAATGACCGAGAATCAATCACAGGTAAGCAAATGGAATCGCTTTGCCGATGCCATTTATGTATTACACAAGAAAAATATCGAAGGTCGCGAAATCCGGGAGACGGAGGAGAACGGGAGCTGGGGAGGAGAATTTGCCAAACGCTTCACTTTTCGCGACGTTAGTTATCATGACGTCAAATCCGGACGACTGTTGAGCCGCATACGCCGCGACGCGGAGAAACCTGACAATATCCAGATCATCGAGGTGTATATCCACGATCAATCGGGGCGAGTCACACGCGATTACGCTGCACTGTATCTCCCCTGGGGCCGCAATGCACCCGTGAGAACATATATCAATCTGCATCAATATCGTGAGGGTCTTCACGGATACCGGCAGTTCGATGCCTCGGGTGAACGCCTCTATGAACAATGCCGCGGAAAACTGTCAGGGCATGAGGTGGATATTTCGCTCGAGAATTATCAAATCGATTCCAAGGTCACATCGTCGGAAGCATATAAATCCTGTTTTGAGGATCTTCCGAAAACAGCTGATGAGTATTTAGTCCCTCACTGATTTCATGACGCTATCGCTCAGCCCCTGTCGACATCCTGTTTACCCATAGAGAAACGATATGCGCCTGGATGAATCTTCACTTCACTGCATGTGGCTGAGAATAGTCTTGGTCACAGCATCGGCGATTTTCCAGATCTCTCCATTGGAAACTCGGGGTGATCCTGCCACTCTGGACCAGCCCGCCAGCCAGGAGGAAATGACAAAAATTCTGGGGGAGATCAATCGACGGATTGCCTCCAATGCAAACGATGCCAGCTTATATCTCGATCGCGGTGAAGCCCGATTCAAACTGCGACAGTTCGACGGCGCCATCGAGGATTTTACCACGGCCATCAGACTCGATGATCGGCTGGATAATGCCTATTTTGGACGCGGCATGGCGCTGGGTCGGAGCGGTCGTATCGACGAAGGGATCACGGATCTGACGGTATACATCCAACGTCATCCGGAAAGCTCGGTGGCTTACACCAAACGCGGCGTTCGCTATATCTGGAAAGGCGATCTGGAAAAGGCTGAAAAGGATTTATCCAAAGCCGTTTCCCTGGATCCCCGCAATGCCGAGGCCCACGACGATCTCGGTGTCATCCTCGCGCAGCATGGCAACTATCCATCCGCCATCGTTCATTTTCAGACAAGCATTGAATGGGATCCCAGCTATCAAAAGGCCTATCACAATCTGGCGATGGTTTATTACATCACCGACCAGACAGAAAAGGCGTTGAGCGCCGTCAATCAGTCGCTGAAATACAACCCGGAGTGGCGCGATTCATTGCTGTTGAAAAGCAGTATTCTGGAGGCGCTTGGCCGTCACGGAGAGGCGAAAATCCTCCGGGAGGAAGCTCAATTCCTTCCACAAGGCAATCCCACCGAACGCACCGCCGTACAGTAAGCACTCTCGGCATTTCCGCGGGCAGCGTTACATGTGCAGGATAACGGCCTCGCCAAAACCTGAACAACTCACTTGATTCGCTCCGGGCATCAATCGCGCAAAGTCGTAAGTCACGGTCTTGGCGACGATCGCACCCTGCGTGCCCTTGATGATGAGATCGGCCGCCTCGATCCAACCCATGTGGCGCAGCATCATCTCGGCGGACAGAATCAGCGAACCGGGATTGACCATGTCCTTGCCGGCATACTTCGGCGCGGTGCCGTGCGTAGCCTCGAACATGGCCACCGTATCGGACAGGTTCGCGCCCGGGGCAATGCCGATGCCGCCGACCTGCGCCGCCAACGCATCGGAAATGTAATCGCCGTTCAGATTGAGCGTGGCGATCACGCTGTATTCTTCAGGCCGCAACAGGATCTGCTGCAGAAAGGCGTCCGCGATCACATCCTTGATCACGATCTCGCTCCCGGTCTTTGGGTTTTTCAGGCGCATCCACGGACCCTGGTCGATGAGTTGCGCGCCGAACTCGCGTGCGGCAAGTTCATAGCCCCAGCTCTTGAATCCGCCTTCGGTGAATTTCATGATGTTGCCCTTGTGCACCAGGGTCACCGAGGGGTGGTCGTTCGCGATGGCATACCGGATTGCGCGGCGCACCAGACGTTCCGTGCCCTCGCGTGACACCGGCTTCACGCCGATCGCCGAGGTATCCGGGAATCGGATTTTTTTCACGCCCATTTCGCGCCGCAGGAAGTCGATGACCTTTCGTGCCTCGGGCGACCCGGACGCCCATTCGATGCCGGCGTAGATATCCTCGGAGTTCTCGCGGAAGATCACCATGTCGACCTTCTCCGGCTGCTTCACCGGACTCGGCACGCCGCTGAAATAACGCACCGGCCGCAGGCAGACGTAGAGATCGAGTTCCTGGCGCAGCGTCACGTTGAGTGAACGGATACCGCCGCCGACCGGCGTCGTGAGCGGGCCTTTGATCGAGACGACATAGTCCTTGACCGCGCTCAGGGTTTCCGCTGGCAGCCAGGCATCTGTCCCGTAAGTGGCAACCGCTTTCTCGCCCGCAAACACCTCCATCCACGCAATGGAACGCTTGCCGCCATAGGCTCTGGCGACAGCGGCATCTACCACCTTGCGCATCACCGGGGTGATGTCCCGCCCGGTGCCGTCGCCCTCGATGAAAGGGATAATGGGATTATTCGGGACATTGAGTGAGTGATCGGCGTTGACTGTTATCTTTTCGCCGGCGGGTATTTTAATGTGGGTGAAAGCCATGTTCCGCTCCGATAAAATTGCCGCGCATTCTATCATCAGAACGCGCCCGGTGCGGCAGTCAAGGGCAACGCTGTACACTAAGCCCATGTCCCGGCTGATTCTCTTCAACAAACCCTATGGCGTGCTGACGCAATTCACCGACGCCGACGGACGCGAAACTCTGGCTTCCTATATAAAGACACCGGGAGTCTATCCGGCCGGGCGGCTCGACCGGGACAGCGAGGGACTGCTGCTGCTCACCGACGATGGCAAGCTGCAACAACGCCTGTCCGATCCGCGTTTCAAGCTGCCCAAGAAGTATTGGGCCCAGGTGGAAGGCGAACCGGATGAAAAATCGCTGGAACGATTGCGCCGTGGCTTGATCTTGGATGGCCAACGAACTCAGCCAGCCGAGGCGCGGCGCATTCCCGAGCCTGATCTCTGGCCGCGTAATCCGCCGATCCGGTTCCGCCAGTCCATCTCGACGTCGTGGCTCGAGATCACGATCACCGAGGGCCGCAACCGTCAGGTGCGGCGTATGACCGCGGCCGTGGGTTTTCCCACGCTGCGTCTCGTTCGCCACGCGGTCGGCCGCCATACCTTGGAGGGTCTCGCGCCCGGTGAGTGGCGTGAAGCCGATCCCCAAGTCTGATATGGTTAATCCATGGTCTGGAAGCCGAATGTCGTCGTCGCCGCTATCGTCGAGCGCGACGGGAAATTCCTGCTGGTCGAGGAAAAGTCCGAAGGCCGGCTGGTGCTCAACCAGCCCGCCGGCCATCTCGACGAAGGCGAAAGCCTGATGGAAGCCGTGGTGCGCGAAACCCTCGAGGAAACTGCCTGGCACTTCACACCCGAGGCGTTGCTTGGGATCTACCGCTGGCCGCACCCGGCCAAAGCGACGACTTACCTGCGTTTTACCTTTATCGGACGTGTCTCGCGTCACGAACCAGGGCGGCCGCTTGACCATGGCATTGCACGCGCACTGTGGCTGACGCCAGAGGAAATTCGCGCCGAGCGCGCGCGTCACCGCAGTCCTCAGGTCGAACGTTGCCTAAACGATTATCTCGAGGGACAACGTTACCCGCTCGATCTGCTCAAGGATCTAGGGCATATGGCAACATCCTCCTCGCTTCGCACCGGTTAGGCTGAAATGAACATCGTGGTCGGTATTTCAGGTGGCGTAGACTCCGCCGTGGCGGCATTGCTGCTGAAACGCGCGGGGCACGAGGTCACCGGCCTGTTCATGAAAAACTGGGAAGAGGATGACGCCGCCGGGCACTGTGGCGCGGAGGAGGACCTCAAGATGGCGCGCGCGGTCTGCGAACGTATCGGCATTCCTCTCAGGACCGTCAATTTCGCATCCGAATATTGGGAGCGGGTATTCAGCTATTTTCTTTCCGAGTATCAGGCGGGACGCACGCCCAATCCCGACGTGTTGTGCAACAAGGAAATCAAATTCAAGGCCTTCCTCGATCACGCCACGACGCTCGGTGCGGACCGGATCGCGACCGGCCATTATGCGCGCACTGACTTCCACGCGGGCCGTCATCGTCTTCTGAAGGCGCGCGATACCAACAAGGACCAGAGCTATTTCCTTTACCTGCTGGGTCAGGAGGCGCTGGCGTGTTCGCTGTTTCCCATCGGTGACCTGACCAAGACGGAAGTCCGGCTGCTCGCGCGGGAGGCGGAGCTGCCCAATCACGATCGTCACGACTCCACCGGCATCTGTTTCATCGGAGAACGCGATTTCAAATCATTCCTGACCCGCTACATCCCGGCACGGCCGGGAGAAATGCGGACTCTTGCCGGCGAAGTGAAAGGGCAACACGACGGCACGATGTACTACACCATCGGCCAGCGTCACGGACTCGGCATCGGCGGCGAAGGCGAGGCATGGTACGTCGTCAGCAAGAATGTGACCGACAACATCCTTTATGTCGCACAGGGCGAGCACCACCCGGCGCTGTATAGCGATGCACTGATTGCCGACCAATTGCACGGCATCGGTGTCGAGCCGACAGCATGGCCGCGCGAGATGCACGCCAAGATCCGCTACCGTCAACCGGACCAGCGCTGCGCGCTGTCCTGGCATGACAGTCGGCTGCGCGTCGTGTTTGAAACCCCGCAGCGCGCGGCAACACCCGGCCAGTCAGTGGTGTTCTACGACGGTGATGAATGTCTGGGTGGCGGCATCATTGAGGAAGCCATTCCCGTGTTACGGGATGCCGGCAGCCGATCCGCGCATGCCTGAACCGGCTTTTTCCAGCCCGATCTGGTAAAATGGCCCTGTCCACGGGGAACGCCATCACAAGCAGGCACGCATGAACAAACCGACCACGCCCGATGCACTGCTGTTGAATCCACTCACCGCCCTGTCACCGCTCGACGGCCGCTACGAATCCAAGACCGCTCCGCTCCGTCCGCTCTTCAGCGAGTACGGCCTGATCCGCCGGCGGGTGCTGGTCGAGATCCGCTGGCTGCTCGCGCTCAGTGCTCATAAAAAGATAAAGGAGGTGGCGTCCTTTTCTCCGGCCACGAAAAAACTCCTTGAGGGTATCATTGCGAATTTCTCGGAAAGCGATGCCCGCCGCGTCAAGGAGATCGAGGCGACCACTAATCACGACGTCAAGGCAATCGAATATTTCCTGAAGGAAAAAACGCACGGCAACAGGGAAATCGCGCGTTGCGCCGAATTCATTCATTTCGCCTGCACCTCCGAGGACATCAACAATCTTTCCTACGCATTGATGCTCAGGGACGGCCGCGACGACGTACTGCTGCCGCGCATGAACAAGCTGATCGCGGCGGTCACCGACCTGGCCGCCCGCTACGCCGGTCAGCCGATGCTGGCGCGCACCCATGGCCAGCCGGCATCGCCCACCACGCTCGGCAAGGAAATGGCCAATGTCGCCTATCGACTGAAACGCACCCGCGACCAGGCGGCGGCCGTGCCGATTCTGGGAAAAATCAACGGCGCGGTGGGCAATTACAACGCCCATCTCGCGGCCTATCCGGAAGTCGACTGGCCGGCGATGGCCAAGTCGTTTGTCGAGGGGCTGGGGCTCGCGTGGAATCCCTATACCACCCAGATCGAACCGCACGATTACATTGCCGAGCTGCTCGATGCGCTGGCGCGGTTCAACACCATCCTGATCGATTTCAACCGGGATATGTGGAGTTACATCTCGCTCGGTTACTTCAAGCAGAAGGTGGTCAAGGGCGAGGTCGGCTCGTCGACCATGCCGCACAAGGTCAACCCGATCGATTTCGAGAATGCCGAGGGCAACCTGGGCCTGGCGAATGCCCTGTTCCGACATCTCGCAGAAAAACTTCCTGTCTCGCGCTTCCAGCGCGACCTCACCGACTCCACCGTGCTGCGCAATCTGGGAGTGGCATTCGGGTACATGCTGCTCGCCGGCGACTCCTGCCTCAAGGGCATCGGCAAGCTCGAGGTGAATGCCGGGCGGCTCGAGCAGGACCTCGACCAGAACTGGGAGGTTCTGGCCGAGGCGGTGCAGACCGTCATGCGCCGGTACGGTGTGGAACAGGCATACGAAAAACTCAAGGATCTCACCCGCGGCAAAGGCGGTATCACCCGCGATTCGATCCAGGACTTTGTCCGTTCCCTGAACATCCCCGATGCCGCAAAAAAACGTCTGTTGACGCTGACCCCCGCCAGCTACACGGGAAACGCCGCAACGCAGGCGAGAAATCTGGCCAGATCCAAACGCTGATCCTGACGTTCCCATTTCCTCGTCGCGCCTCGATCCTCGTGCCATTCCCGCCACGTGGTCTATATATATCTTGATGGCGAAGAATATTCACCCTGGCATGGATACGGCAAAAAACACACCAGCCGAAAACAAACCGGAGCCGCCGCGTCGGGTCATCAGGGGACGCGACGATGTCGCCGATTTCCTGGCCGGGCTGGCGGAAAGCGCGACACGCGAGATCGTCATTTTCGCCCCGCAGATCGATGGTGCATTATTCAACACCCCTCGCTTTGCCCGCGCACTCGCCAGTTTCGCCGCGCGCCACCGCAACAACCTCGCGCGCATCGTGGTGGAAGACACGGAACAGGTTTTGCGCGACAACGACCGTCTCGTCGGCTTGTGCCG
>DATICK010000259.1:0-29557 GCA_035456865.1 Sulfuricaulis sp. | reverse complement strand
TTCCGCGGGAAAGGCGTCGGCGTGCTGACCGGAGAGAAAGTCCGCGTCCTGGAAAAAAAGGGCGAGCGTTTCACCGTCAATACCGAGAGCGGCAAGGCCTTGTCCGCGGACGCGGTCGTCGCCGGCATCGGCATTGAACCCGAGGTCGGCCTGGCTAAGTCGCTCGGCCTCAAGATCGACAACGGCATCGTGGTCGATGAGCAACTGCGCGCGGCACCACATGACATTTTCGCCGCCGGCGACGTCGCCAACTTCCATAGCCCGGCGCTCGACATGCGCCGGCGCGTCGAACACGAGGACAATGCCAATACCATGGGCGCGATGGCGGGACGCAACATGGCCGGCGCCTCGGAAAAATACGAATACCTGCCGTTCTTTTATTCCGACCTGTTCGATCTGGGCTACGAAGCGGTCGGTGAATTCGGCGCCGGCATGGAAATCGTCGAAGACTGGAAGGAGCCGTTCCGCCAGGGCGTTGTGTATTATCTCAAGACCGGGCGCGTGCGCGGCGTATTACTGTGGAATACCTGGGGTCAGGTCGACGCCGCGCGCCGTCTGATTGCCTCCCAAGACACCTTCAGCGCGGCCACACTCGCCGGGTTGATCCACGAGTAGATCGCGTGGTGTGTTAAGTCGAGACGCGGGCAGAAACCGTACAAACCGGGTCAAATCACGGCTTTCACGGTTCCGGTGTTCCCGTGTCACGACCTCCACGACGCAGCTCCTGTCTTGCCACTCTGGCGAGCGTTTCATATTTCTTTCGAAACGCCTCCAGGCTTCCCTCTTCAAGTTCTTCCAGATCGAGCAAGGCGTTATGCGCGCCTTGGGTAGCGCGGATGAGCTCATCGAGCTTGAGCTGGATGGCTTCCGTGTCGCGATTCTGCGTATTCTGAATCAGGAACACCATCAGGAAGGTGACGATGGTGGTGCTGGTGTTGATCACCAATTGCCACGTGTCACTGAAGCGAAAGACGGGTCCGGTGATCGCCCACGCGGCAATAATGCCGACGGCATAGACAAACACGCGTGGCCGTCCGCAGAAACGCGCGGCGCCTTTAGCAAACCGGGAATACCAAGTGGCGTTATGCATGCGGGGTACCTCGCTTTGGGCAGCTAACCAGGAACGAAATCGGGTTCAGAAAACAATTATATTAGCGGTAATTGTTCCCTGATCTCATTTTATCCAAGAACTCAAAACGAAAAGGCAGATCGACCCTGTGCTATCTCAAGCACTGCAGCAGCCCCCATCCATTCTGCTTGATCTATCATCGTGTCATCAGTCACGCCGTGTTCTCTTGCGCAAGGCGGACAGACTCCTATACGACCACCGCCTTCAATAAAGGCTGTCAACAACTCCTTAACCGGTGGGAAACTTTTGGGGATGATCGTATCGGCGACACCAGACTTGGCAAGATTGACACCTTCCAGCGTTAACCAGATAACCACATCGTGGCCTAATGCCAAGGCAGTATTGCCCATCGCCAGTGGTATTGCCACACGATCAGGATCCTGCCAGAAGCTTGTCAGGGTAAACATAAACTTTGCTGGTAGTACCTTTTCATTAGCCATGATTCGCATCCTTATTCACCAGACCTCGATGAATTTGCTTTTATGAAAGAATCAAGGGGTCAGAGTAATTGAAATATAAAGTTAACCTTACGTTTCAATTACTCTGACCCCTTGATTCAGGTCCGCGAACCCCGGGTGACTCAGAAACGCCCGTGGGTCTTGGTCACGTAATCGGTGAGCTGCTGGGTCTCCTGGTTCATGCGCAAGAGGTTGGCGTGCGTGATGCGGTACATCGCGCGCATGACCTTGTAGACGATGCGCGGGTGGCTGTCGATGAGCGTCTCGAACCGGTCGGGCTCGAGCGCATACACCGTGGCCGGCCCGATGGCACGCAGGGTGACGCGGCGCGGCATGGCATCGATGAACGAGCGCGCGCCGGCGCACTCGCCTTTGTTCATCAGGTAGGCCACCTGCTCATTGCCGTCGCGGACGTTGCTCACGGCAAGCTGGCCCGCCACCAGCAGGTACAGGGTACGTTCAGGGCCGCCTTCGCGCACGAGCATCTCGCCATCGTTCAGCGTGCGGCTGGCCATCAAGGCGGCCAGGGTCTGGGCCTCGGTTTTGTCGAGTTCATCGCCGAGTGCGGAAGCGCGCACGAGATCGGCTTGGACTGTCTGGCTCATGGATTGGATCCTCCGTTAAAAAGAAAGTAGTTGCCGTGTCGCGCTACGCTGAGCGACGCGTGCCGTGGCATTATTCTACTGCCGCTGCCCCGAGATGGGTGGACCAGATTCTCCTAGTATCTTGGTCAGGGATGCTCACGTGCCAAGCATGTCGACGTTATCGGGAAATACCGAGGTGAAATCAAGGGGTCAGAGTAATTGAAATCGAAAGGTAACTTTATTTTTCAATTACTCTGACCCCTTGATCGCTCAACGGCGCAGCTTATCGGCGTCCGCGGGTGTCCCCGCGATCTTCGCCCAGCAGCCATTTCTCGGCATCGCTTACCGAGGAGAACAGCTTCACAGGCAGGAAACGGTTGACCGCCACGGTCTCCGCAAACTCCATCAGATCGCCCTCAGCGTTCACATCGACATAGGCAATCGCCTTGAAAATTCCTAGCGCGCGACCGCTCCCCTCTGCTGCGATCCGAAACACATCTATTGTGCCAAGGCGGGGCCCCTCAAGACGCTCTTCAATCAGCACCCGAAAACAGCCTCGGGATGTGCACTCGCGCCGGATGTCATCAAGATAACATTCCACGTTTTCTCTGCTGTTCACACCGGTAATGATTGCATGCAGATACGCAGGCCTTTGGGTAATCGTCAGTTTGTACGACATCGGCACTCCCATGGCACCCAATTAGTTTTAGACAACAGCAAGTTCGGTTAGACGGCTTCCGTAATCGCCTGGCGATCCTGTAGCCACCAGATCACGATGGCGAAGACTGTGTATGCAATGAGGGCGGTCGACGCAATGGCGCGACCGGATGTCGGAGGCGGGCCAAAGAAGATGTAGGCCTGAATTCCGAGCATCAAGGCGCCGAAACCCAGCGTCCCGAAAGAGCGTGTCAGCCGCCCTCGCAGACACAACCAGATGCCCCCGAAGAGCAGCGCGGCCTCCAAACCGAAAGCCAGCGCCGGGACGTTCCAGAGGCCCAAACCCACCTTGGCCACGTTGTCGTACAGCGGGAGGTCGGGTCGATGGACGATGAAATCCAGAACCCAATGCGAGAACACCGCCAACCCGATGATGATGCTCGCTTGCCGACGTGACGGGCGCGCCACGAGTTGGTAGAAGAGCCCGCCCGCGCACGACCAGAAGAGCGCCGCCACGAGGCTGTGCGTATAAGGCATATAGTAGAGATCGAGCGGGTTGGTGGCGGTGAAGCCCGGGACGATGCGGACCTTCTCGATTCCTAATAGAACAAACGGGGCCCAGAGAACATCCAGAAACTGCACCGCCAGAAACAGCACCCACAGGGGTATCGATTGCTCGAGCTTCTTCGCGGCAAAACTTACTCCATAATGACCGACGAACAAGAGCGCCCTCCTTCAACTAACCGGTGTCATGTCACTGTTCATGTACATCATTATTGGAAACTGTGCTCTGACCTCAATTGTTGATCGCTGCCGTTGGATGAGTTCAAACCGAGCTAAACGCGGGCGTCTGCTCGGGGTGAAACGATCTTACCGCCACGATGCCAATCACAACGAAGGTCACCAGCACGATCGCCGGCAGCGCCGGACCAAGCAGGCACGCAACCAATGCATCAAATCAGCGTTGGCCGGACTAACTCATGTTTGCCGGCTCAAGATTGGCCTCTATCGCTTTATAAAGGGGCTCCATTCCGAACGACACATCTTCGATGACGCCGTTCACGAAGAAAGTCGGCGTTCCCCGGGCTCCTCGCTCCTTCCCGCTGTTCATCTGTTCACGTATGAATGGCAGATGAATGCGGCTGTTCATGTCCCGGTCGTAGTCATGCAAATCCAGCCTGGCCTGAAGGGCGTACTGCCGCAGGTAATCTTCGCCCAAATGCTGCTGATTCTCAAAGAGCAGGTCGTGCATCGGCCAAAACCTGCCTTGGGCGCCCGCCGACTCGGCCGACTCGGCCGCACGTTCGGCGTGAGGATGCATCTCGACCACGGGAAAGTGCCGGAACACGAAACGCACGCGGTCCTGGAAATGTTTGAGCAGGATCTTCACGGCGGGATAGGCGGTTCGGCAATATGGACATTCGAAGTCACCGTATTCGATAACGGTAACCGCGGCCGACGCCGGCCCCAGGACATGATCGGTGGAGTTCAACGGAAGCAGAAGCACGGTTTCATTTCGTTCTTGCAGCATTCGATCTCCATTTTCGATGTCACAAAAATTGGGTTAATCGCCCGCATGAATTTGACGTCATAAAGTCAATAAGGGTGTTTGCCTCAGATATTGCTTTGACTCAATTTCATTCAGGATAAAATGGGCAACATCCGCGCGAGAAATCCTGCCTGCCGTTACTCCTGTCAGGTCGGTCAGCATTCTGTAATTTTTTGTTAACGGACCGTTGGTAAGGAAACCAGGCCTTACGATCGTCCAGTCAACATCGCTTGCCTTGATCAGAGATTCCTGACGGTCTTTATCCACATAGATCGTCCTAGCCAGAAGCGGGCGGAAGAGGTAATCATAGATAAAACCGCCGTGTCCTCTGCTATCTCCCGCGCCAATACCTGTCACACATATCAAACGCTTGACCCCGGTCAATTTCATTGCCTGAAGCAGATTCTTCGTTCCTTCCGAGAAGACCGTCACCCGTGGCCACGGTGCTCTGACCCCGATCGTACAACACACCGCCTCCTGATCCGCCATCGCGAGCGCTACCGAATTTGAATCAAGAATGTCACCCTTTATAACCCTGAGCCGCTCATGTTGAGTAGCAAGCCTCTGAAGATTACGAACCAAAACGGTTACGTTATGCCCGGACGTCAGCGCCTGTTCAAGCAGTTGTCGCCCAATTCCACGAGTGGCGCCAACGATCAAGATATTCATGGCCTTCTCCATATTTGATTAAAGGGGCCAGATTGAGGCTCATTTATTTATTGACCGCTGTGTATTCGAGGGCACGCCGGTCCCAGCCGGCTCGATCAGCAGCTGCTTCATAAGTGCTCTGCGCAAACTCGATGAGCATGGCTTCCGGATTCGCGGTTTGGCGCACCGTTTCGTACGGCAGAAGAAACTCGTGCATGTCGTTGCTGTAGTACGCGGCTTGCGGACGCACGGGGCAATTTTTGAATCCATCCGGTTCCGGATAGGCATAGGCATAGAACACCGGCTCCGGCACCGGCCCGCCACCGGGCCAGAAACCGCAGCTGCTCACTTCATGCGAGTACGCTAGCCGCGTAACCCAGTCCGCCATGTGCGGGATGCCGCCGGGGTGCGACGGCGCCTTGCGACCGGAGAAGCGCGTGACCGCCAGATCGAAGCTGCCCCAGAAGAAATGCACCGGGCTGCATTTTCCGACAAACCCGCAACGGAACTGCTGCAACACGCGGTCTACCTGCTTGAGGATTTGCCAGAACCGCTGCGCCTGTTCCGGGACATACGTGCGATGCTTGTCGTCTTTGTCAAAAGGAATCGGGTCCTGCACTTCCACGGGCATGGTCCAGATCCGCACCTTCAGGCCAAGCGCGCGCAGCGCCGCCATGAAGTGGAAATAGAAATCGGCGACCGACCGCGGCGCTAGGGCGAGTGTCGTGACGGCATCGTCGGTGGTTTGCACTCGCAACTGGTGGTCGAGAAAGTCGAAGTTGATCTCGAAGCTGACATCGCCGTACGGAATCGGCGAGGTGGTGAGCCCGCGCGCGGTCACGTACAGCGGTACCTGCCACCAGTGATTAAGCATCGGCGCCTGGGCCAGCCGCACCTTGCCGACGATTTGCGTCCACATGTGTAACGTGGCATAAGTGTCCTGCCACTCCGCGAGCGGCAGTGCGGGCCAGCTTTCGTTGCGCGAGACGCCTTGAGCTTGATTGTTCACCTTGTCGTCCATGAGCGTCTTTGTGTCGGAATCGGAAAGATTTCTGTTGCCGGCGGATCGTCAGCCGAGCATGACGTTGTCCACGTAACACGAAAACCACTCCTCGCCCGGTTCGATGGAGCGCGCGATCGGATGGCGCGTCGCGTCGAAATGTCTGGTCGCGTGCTTGTTCTTCGAGGAATCGCAGCAGCCCACGTGGCCGCAGGTCATGCACAGGCGCAGGTGCACCCAGCGATCACCGAGCTTCAGGCATTCCTCGCAGCCGGCAGTGTTCGGACTGACGTCGCGAATCGAATCGAGATGGGTACACTGCGTGACCATGCCGTTTCTCCCATGGCAACTGACTGCGCCATGACGGTTGATCGTTTACCGGGACATGTTCCGCTTTTTGCCGCAGCATCGCAACCGGCCTTAGCCCACACAAAATGCGTGTACTTTTCTATTCGCGCTTATTGGTTTCCAGTTCCGTGCACGTTGCGGGAATAATCGAGCCTGGTCCCATTGATTGACCCCAGTTCCCGATAATAAAGCTCGCTACGTCGTCGCATTGGTTTTGGAATCCGGAAAAATCAAACGTGAAATAATGAGACCCGGACAAATACCTGTTATGTCAGCGAAATAAAAAAACACCCCCGGCACGTAAAGCAGCCAGTGCGCGTTCGAAAATCCGGTCAGCCAGATACCGAGCCAGATGACACTGCCGGCGAACAAATAGAAGAAGCGCATTGCGGGACCGATCATGTATTTTTTTCCCGCTTGTTCTCCTGCAAAATTTCCCGCAACAATTTTAAAGCCTTAATTCATGCCGACTAACTAGCGGTGGTTATGCATCCGTTGACTTATCCTATCCCCCTGGATAGGATAGTTTCATGGCAAAACATGCATTGCATCCCAAGATCATCCAGCGGCTGAAGCGGGTCGATGGCCACCTGCGCAGCATCGTGACCATGCTGGAGCAGGGCCGAAGCTGCCTCGACCTGGCGCAGCAACTGCACGCGGTCGAGAAAGCGGTCGGCAACGCCAAGCACGAGCTGATCCACGATCATATCGAGCATTGCCTTGAGGACGGCACGGATTCGGACGGCAAGTCCAGCCTGAAAGAGCTCAAACAACTCACGAAATATCTTTAACTCCGAATGGAATCGTCGACTCCACGCGCGAACCCGACGCCCAAGCATGCCCACGGTCACATGTGGCTGGTGAGCGCGCTCGGCGTAATCGCGGGTCTCGTGCTGATGGTTTACGTCCACTCCCTCAAGCCTGTCTCGAACATGCTTTTTCTGTTCGCGGGTTTTCACCTCGTGGGCGCGGTCGTGCTGGCTGCATCGATTTACGTGATGGCGGGTCGGGGAATTTTCCGGCGCTGGTCGCGACGACGCAACGGCAACGATAGCGCCTCCGCGAAATACGATTTCGGCTGGGCACCGGCCTGGACGCTGGGACCCTGGATCGCTGCGCTCGTTACAGCCTCGGCCGCCATCGCGGTGTACGTGGCCGCTCCCGCCTGGTGGCCGCTCGCGTTCCTGCTCACTCTGCTCGCCGCGAGTTTCTTCGCGGGAGCACTGATCACTGCATCCTCGACGCGGCCCGATCATGCCGTTATGCCGATGGTTGATTTGCTGTCGGGCGAGTCTGATCTGGTGCTCGATGGCGGTTGCGGCGCGGGAAGAACAACCGTCGTTCTCGGTCGCGCTCTGAAGAAAGGACGCATCGTCGCGCTGGACCGTTTCGATTCCGACTATATCGAAGGCGGCGGCCGCGCGCTGCTGGAGCGGAACCTGCGGCTCGCCGCGCTCGACGAGCGCGTGGAGATCAGGCAAGGCGACCTCACACATCTGCCGTTTCCTGACCGGACTTTCGACAGCGCCGTCAGCGCCCACGACATCGATCACCTCGGGCCGCAAATAGTCCAGGGGTTGCGCGAAATCCTGCGCGTCCTGAAACCGGGCGGGCGTTTCCTGCTGCTCGTGTGGGTGCCTGGCTGGGCGATGTTCGCCATCGCCAGCGTGCTGTCATTCTTTTTGACCGGTAAGCGCGAGTGGAAACAGCTCGCGAACCAGGCCGGCTTTCAGATGCGGGACCAGGGCCATTTCAACGGATTCTGGTTCATGCTGCTGGAAAAGCCCATGTCAGCCGCGCAGGCGAACAACTGATATACCGGAGCCGAGCCATGCCTGCCCACGATCTTTCCCGCTGGACCCACGATCACGTGTTTCATACCGGCAATCTCGCGGCGGAGCGCAGCACGCGCGCCGTGATGTGGATCACCGCCGCCATGATGGTCGTCGAGATCGCCGCTGGGTGGTGGTACAACTCGATGGCGCTGCTGGCAGACGGGTGGCACATGAGTTCGCACGCGGTCGCCATCGGCCTGAGCGCGTTCGCCTACGCGGCCGCCCGTCGCCACGCCGGCGACGCACGTTTTGCATTCGGCCCCTGGAAAATCGAGGTGCTGGGAGGCTACACCAGCGCGATTTTCCTGCTCGGCGTCGTGGTCATGATGGTCGTCAGCTCGGTGGAACGGCTGGTATCACCCCAGCCCATTCACTATGTCGAGGCCATGATCATCGCGTCCGTCGGGCTCGCGGTGAACGTGGTCTGCGCGTACATCCTTGGCAATGTCCACCACGATCACGGCGGGCATGAACATCACGAACACGCCGACCACCATCATCACCACGATCTGAATCTCAAATCCGCCTACGTGCATGTCCTCGCCGATGCCGCCACATCGGTGCTGGCGATCATCGCGCTGGCTGGCGGCTGGCTCTACGGCTGGTCATGGCTCGACCCGATCATGGGCATTGTCGGCGCCGGACTGGTGGCGGTGTGGGCGAAAAAGCTGCTCGCGGAAACCGGAAAGGTGCTGCTGGATCGCGAAATGGATCATCCAGTCGTGGAGGAGGTTCGCCAAGCCATCGAGTCCGGCGCTGGTCGTGGCAACGTGGACATCGCCGACCTGCATGTCTGGCGCGTCAGCAAACAATCATACGCCTGCGCCATCAGCATCGTCACCCACGACGCCGGCCTGACACCCGGCCGTGTGCGCGAGTGGCTCTCGGAACACGAAGAGATCGTGCACACCACCATCGAGATTCACGTCTGCACGACTTGTTAAGTCGCGTCGCCGGAAGATCCATCAAGCCGCTTTGTGATTGCGGCGCGCCACGCCTACCAACCCGGGGGAGACCGGAACCGAACAGCCACGCTGCTACCGGTAACGGCTCCGCGGCGACATCGCCGACATGAATGGCCATCGCGTAGTATCCGTAGCTCTTATCGCCGGCGTACTGAAAGCCGTCGCTGAAGTAGAAGCGCCATGCGTTGCTGGAAGGCGGCGCGTATTCGTTCCCGGTCCAGTAAAGACCGGGTTGGAAGTTGCTGAACAGGTCCAGTTCGTCAAAAAGAGATCTGGGTCGTTGCTTAACCAACCGTCCGTGAAATCGGGGGACTTGAATCTGATCCCGATTTTTCAGTGTGCCTTGTCGTTGTTTTTTCCCGGAACTTGCTGCGAGGTGAAGCTCTGCGATGATTCCGGCACGTCGCCCGGCTGCAACGGACGCTCGGTAATCGCGAACTCGGTCGTGAAAGTCTTGCCCTGCCGGAAAACCTTCAGCTTGGCCCGGGTACCGATGACAATCGTCTTGAGCGCGCGCTGCAGACTCTCGATGTTCTTCAGTTCGATGTCGTTGATGGCGACGATGACGTCTCCGCCCAGGATCATTGACCGGCTTCCGACCTTCACCGGCAGGCGCCCCCCGACGATGCCGGCGACTCCGGCCGGGCTGTTCCGCTCGACTACCTCGACGAGAAAACCATCGGTCAGCGGCAGGGTAAAGATCTTTCTCAGCCCGGCGTCGATCAGGCTGCCGTCAATACCTAACCACGGTCGGCTCAGCCTGCCCTTCTCGACGAGCGGACCCACGACGGAGCGCGCGAGATTGGACGGAATCGCAAATCCGATGTTTTGCGCCTCGCCGAGGATTTCGCTCGTGACGCCGATCACATCGCCGCAGCGGTTAAGCAATGGTCCGCCGGAATTGCCGGGATTGATCGCCGCATCCGTCTGGATCATCGGATGCGCAAGCATCCGTGGCCGCTCGGGCAGGATGCGATTGAGACCGCTGACGATCCCGCTGGTGATGGTCTGATCGAAGCCCAGCGGATTGCCGATGGCGACGACCCCGTCGCCCGGCCGCACGCCGTCCGAGTCACCGAAGGCGAGCACCGGCAACTTTCCACGATCCGGCTCGGGAATCTGGAGAATCGCGAGATCGAAAATCGGATCGGCGCCGAGCAACCTGGCCGGCAGCTCCGTGCCGTCATCGAGCGTCACGGCGATCGCCTGGGCCCCGAACACGACGTGCGAATTCGTCATCACCAGGCCATGGGCGTCGATGATGAACCCCGACCCGGTCACCTGCTGAACACGGTCGTCCATGCGATAGGGATTGATGGTGAGCGCGGTGATGAGCACCACCGCTGGCGACTTGCTGTCGTAAAGATCGGCGGTCGACTGGTTACATTTCGCTGCCGCGAACGCCGACGCGGCCGGGATCAGAGCGAGCGCCGTGAGCAACACTGGCATTCGCAGCGTCCGCAGCCGCGCGATGAAGAAGCCGAATTGGCTCCCGAGAGCGATAAGCACATTCGCCGCCTTTCCGCATTTGTCCATTGATTTCATTCTTTAAGCCGTCGAGTGCCGCGCCGTTTAGCATTCGCGCGCCGCCGTGGGAGACAAAGTGTCAGTGTAATTGAAATACAACGTTAACCTTGCGCTTCAATTACTCTGACATCTGGATTTATTTATTGTTCAGTCTTCTTGAACTCCTCCAGCGCGAGGAAGTGAATCCGGAAGACAAAGAACGCGGCTGCTACTGCTCGCCGCCGCCCAACACCTTGTAGAGGGTCACGTGGGCACTCAGGAGCTGCCGGCGTGAACTGACCAAAACCTGTTCCGCGAGGAAGGTATCCCGGCTGGCGTCCAGCACTTCCAGGTAATTGGCGATGCCTGCCTGCTGACGGGCTTTGACTCGATCAAAGCGCGCTTGTTGGGCGCGCAGATTGGCCTCCAGGGCGGCCACTTGTTCGCTGTAGGTGCTGCCGGCGGCAAGGGAGTCGGCCACTTCGCGGAAGGCCTGTTGAATGGTTTTTTCGTAGTCAGCCACAGCCTGGACTTTCCGTGCTTCGGCCACGTCTACGGTGGAACGGATGCGGCCCGCGTCGAACAGCGGCAGCGTCAGCACCGGATTGAACAGCCAGGCTTTGCTGCCGGAAGCGAACAGGCCGGACAACTCGTTGCTTGCCGAACCGGTGCTGGCGGTAAGCGTGATGCGCGGAAAAAATGCCGCGCGGGCCGCGCCCACGCTGGCGTTGGCGGCGAGAAGCCGCTGCTCGGCGGCACGCACATCGGGGCGCCGGAGGAGCACGTCCGACGGCAGCCCCGGCGCCAGCTCAGCCATCGAGGGCTGGCTGAGAACGTTCGTCGGCGCGGGCAAGGTCACCGCCATGCCCGTGAGCAGGCGCAGAGCGTTTTCCGTCTCGATTCGCTGGCGCTTCAGGTCATTCCACAGGGCGCGCACGGATTCCACGAGACCTTCGGCGGCGAGCACGTCGAGATCGGTCGCCAGCCCCGCTTCCTGCCGCTTGCGGATGATGGCGAGACTCTCCTCCCGCGTCTTCAATGTGTCGAGAGCAAGCTGCTCGCGCTCGGCAAGTTCCGTGAGCAGCAGCCAGGTGTTGGCGACATCACCGATGAGGCCGATGCGAAAACTTTTCGCCGCCTCGTCGGTCGCCAGATACTGGGCTCGCGCGGACTCGCTCAGCGCCGACACCCGACCCCAGAAATCCAGTTCGAAAGCGCTCACTCCCAAGCCCGCGTCATAGCGGCTGATGACGACCGGTTGGCCTGTAGCCGAGAGGTCCGCCGGCAGACGCGAACGGTTGCCCGAGGCTTGCGCTTCCAGCGTGGGGAAGCGCTCGGCGCGGGCGATGCCTGCCAGGCCGCGGGCTTCGTCGACCCGCGCCAGGGCGATCGTGAGATCACGGTTGTGATTGAGCGCCGCCTCGATCAGGACTTGAAGCGATGGGTTCGTATAATAATCGCGCCAGGGGGACAAAGGGGTGGCGGCGGCTTCTGTCACGCCGTCGAAACGCTCCGGCACCGGCCCGGCCGGACGCTCGTAGGCGGGGATGAAAGAACAGCCGGCCAGCAACGCCAAGGCGACGGCTCCGAACACGGCTCGCGCCGATCTTCCCGTCGCGAAGATAGAAAAGATATTTCGTTCAGTCATGTTTCGTTTCCTTCCGATGCCGCGCGGGGAAGAACTTGCGCACCACCACGAAAAACACCGGCACCAGGAAAATAGCGAGCACCGTGGCGGCGATCATGCCGCCGATCACGCCCGTGCCCACGGCGTGGCGGCTGGCCGCGCCGGCACCGGTGGAGATCGCGAGCGGCGACACGCCCAGGATGAAGGCGAAGCTGGTCATGAGGATGGGTCTTAACCGCAACCGGCACGCCTCCAGCGTCGCGTCCACGAGATCCATGCCGTCATTGTGGAGCTTGCGGGCGAATTCGATGATGAGGATCGCGTTCTTGGCGGAAAGTCCGATGATGGCAATGAGCCCGACCTTGAAGAACACGTCGTTGGGCAGCCCGCGCAAGTGCACCGCCAGCACCGCGCCGAGGATGCCGAGCGGCACCACCAGGATCACGGCGAACGGAATCGACCAGCTCTCATACAGCGCCGCGAGCGCCAGGAACACCACGAGCAGCGACAGCGCGAACAGGATCGGCGCCTGCGCGCCGGCGAGACGTTCTTCGAAAGAAGTGCCGGACCATTCGAAGGCATAGCCGGGCGGCAACTTCTGCGCGATTTCTTCCATGGCCTGCATCGACTCGCCCGTGGAATGACCGGGCGCGGGACCGCCCGCGATCTTCACGGAGGGATTGCCGTTGTAGCGATCGAGCTTGGGCAATCCCACGATCCATTTCGGCCGCGTGATTTCCCCCAGGAGCACCACCTGGCCCAGGCGGTTTCGCACCGGAAGCTTCATCAGATCTTCGGGGGTCTTGCGCAGATCCGCGTCCGCCTGCATTTGCACCCGGAGTATGCGCCCGGCGCGCACGAAATCATTCACGTAGGCCACGCCGATGGCGGATGAGAGAGTATCGTTGAGATCGGCCATGTCGATTTGCAGCGCCTGCGTCTTCTCCCGGTCGATTTCCAGGAACACCTGCGGCCCGGGCTCCTGGCCTTCCGGCCGCACGCCGGCGAGCCGGTGATCCTGCGACGCCAGACCGAGCACGAGATTGCGCACATTCAGCAGCGCCTCGCGGCCCTGGCCGGTGCGGTCCAGCAGCCGGAAATCGAATCCGCCGACCGCGCCCAGCTCGGGGATGGGGGGAGGATTCACCGCGAAGATGATGGCCTCCTTGATGCGCATGAATGTTCCCATGGCCCGGCCAATCACGCCCTGCGCCGAGTGTTCATGCCCGCTTCGCTCACCCCAGTCCTTGAGCCGTGTGAACGCGAGCGCCGCGTTCTGCCCACGGCCGAAGAAGGAAAAGCCCACGACGCCGATGACCTTGTCCACTTCCGGCTGTTTCAGGTAGAACTGCTCCACCTGCGAGAGAACCTGCACCGTGCGCTCCTGGGTCGCGCCGGCGGGGAGTTGCACCAGCGAAATAAAATAACCCTGGTCCTCGTCCGGCAGGAAGCTGCCGGGAATCAGGGTGAACAGCCAACCGGTGGCGGCCACGATCGCGAGATAGATCACCACCCAGCGACCGGTGCGGGCGAGGATGCGCGCTGTGAGACCGCGATAGCCGGAAGCGACCCGGCCGAAAAAAATATTGAACTTGCGCTTTTCGTCTTTTTCCGCTTCGCCCGGTTTGAGCAGCGTCGCGCACATGGCGGGCGTAAGCGACAGCGCCATCAGCACCGAGAACGCCATGGTGAGAATCAGCGTCGCGGCGAACTGGCGGTAGATGGCACCCACGGATCCGCCAAAGAACAGCATCGGCATGAACACGGCGGAGAGCACGACGGAGATGCCGAGGATCGCGCCGAGGATCTGGTCCATGGCCTTGAGCGTGGCCTCCAGCGGCGGGAGATGCTCCTCGCGCATGATGCGTTCCACGTTTTCCACCACCACGATGGCGTCGTCCACCAGGACGCCGATCGCGAGCACCATGGCAAACAACGTCAGCACGTTGATGGAAAAACCGAAGGCATAGAGTCCCGCGGTGGCGCCGGCCAGCGACACCGGCACCACCACCGCGGGGACCAGGGTGGTGCGCCAATGCCCGAGGAACACATACATCACGATGAACACCAGCACCATGGCCTCGGCCAGGGTTTTCACCACCTCGATGATGGATATCTCCACGAAGCGGGAGCTGTCGTAGGGCACGGCCCAGTCGACTCCCTTGGGGAAGAAGTGGGCAAGTTCCGCCATGCGCGACTTCACGGATTTCGCCACCTCAAGCGCATTGGCGCCGGGCGCAACGCGAATCGCGATGGCGGCGATGGGCTGGCCGTTCATTCGGGCGTAGCGGTCGTAACTGTCGCCGCCGAGTTCCACGCGCGCCACGTCTTTCACCTTCACCGTGGCGCCGCTGGCAAGCTCCCGAATGACCACGTCACCGAATTCATCGGGCGTGGAAAGCCGGCCGCGCGTGACGATGACGGCGTTCACCTGGGCGCCCGAAGTACTCGGCGCCTGGTTGAGTTCGCCGGTGGCGAGCTGCACGTTCTGCGCCTGCAAGGCCTTTTTCACGTCGGAGGGCGTCAGGCCATAGGCGGTGAGCTGCTCCGGCTTGAGCCAGACGCGCATGGAATATTCGGTGCCGAACAGGATGGCCTCGCCCACGCCGGGCACGCGGCGAATCGCGTCGAGCACGTTGGCCGCCGCGAAGCTGCCGAGGTCAATGAAGTTGAGGTTGCCGTCCTTGGAATAAATGGCGACGAACATAAGATAGTTGCGCTGCGGCTTCGTCACCGGCACCCCGATCCGCCGCACGTCTTCCGGGAGTCGCGCCTCGACGCGCTTGTAACGGTTTTGGGCTTCCACCGAGGCGATGTCGATGTTGGTGCCCGGATCGAAGGTGAGCGTCAGCGTGCCCGCGCCCAGTTCCGAAGCCGCCTCCATGTAGAGCAGATGCTCGATGCCGTTCATCTCCTGCTCGATCAGCTTGATGACCGTGTCCTCGATCACCTGCGCGGAAGCGCCGGGATAGTTCACGTTGAAGGCGATCTGGGGCGGAGCCACCGAAGGATACTGGGCCACCGGCAGATTCTTGAGTGCGATGACGCCCACGAGCAGAATCAGGATGGCGATGACCCATGCGAAGATGGGTCGATGGATGAAGAAGCGGGCCATGTCAGCTGCCCGGCGCCTGCGGCACGGGTTTCACGACCGCGCCCGGCCGGACCTTCTGCACGCCGTTTACGATGAGAGTTTCGTCGCCCTGGAGGCCGTCTTCGATGACGAAGTCCGCGCCCGCCATGGCCCCGACTTTCACCGGGCGCGGCATGACTTTGTTCTCCGGCCCCACCAGCAGCACGTATTGGTTTTCGGGCCCGGAAAGCACCGCCCGCTGGGGCACGGCGATCACGCCCTCCGCCACCGCCTGCGGCAACCTCACTCGCACAAATGCGCCGGGAAGCAACAGATGTTCGGGGTTGGGAAATTCCGCTTTCAGGGTGACGGAGCCAGTGGTGGGATCCACGCTCATGTCGCTGAAAATGAGCCGGCCTTTCTGAGGGTAGGGCTGTCCGTTATCCATAATAAGTTCCACGACCCGGCTTTCCGCCACTTTCAACGACCCCGCGGCGAGCGCACTCCTGAGGCGGAACACCTCGGCATTGGGCTGGGTGAAGAGCACCTGCGCCGGCTCCAGCTGCTCGATGACAGTAAGCAGCGTCGCGTCGCCCCGGCCCACGAGGGCGCCTTCGGTCACGAGCGCGCGGCCGATGCGGCCGGAGATGGGCGCGGGCACGGTGGTGTTTTCCAGATCCAGCCGGGCACGCTCGAGCTGGGCCTGGGACTGCTTGAGCGTCGCGCGGGCCAGATCCACTTCCTGCTGGCTCACCGCCTTGATGGGCAGCAGAGAAATCACGCGAGAGAGGTTGAGCTTTTTTACTTCCACGTCGGCTTCCGCCGCCTGCGCGGCGGTACGGTAGGCGCGATCATCCAGCCGGAACAACGGCTCACCGGCGCGCACGTCGCTGCCTTCCTCGAACAGGCGCTTTTCCACGATGCCTTCGACGCGCGCGCGCACCTGCGCCGTGCGCACGGCGGTCACTCTTCCCACCAGCTCGCGGGTAAGTGTTGCGGCGCCGCGGCTTACCTGCACGACCTCAACTTCCGGCGGCGGCATGGCACCCGCTGCTCCGGGGCCCGCGGGGCCGCTCTTGCCATCCGGACCGCAGGCGGCGAGCAGGGACAAAAATAAAAACAGGGCGAGGCGTTTCATGGCTTATCCTTTTCGGGAGCAAAGGCGCGCAGGAAGCAATCCACCACCTGCGCCGCTTTCGTGGACTTGAGCAAATCCGTCTGCAAATTCATGAGGCCCCGCAGGCGGTCGAAATCCACCAGCATGGCCGCAAGCATCTCGGCGGCAAAATCGGGGTCATCCCGTTTCAGCTGTCCTTGTTTCATGGCTCGCGCGAGATACTCGGCGAGGCGCTTGCGCGTCGTCTGCGGCCCCTGGCGGAAAAACTGTTTCGCCAGCGCCGGGAAACGCGGCGCCTCCGCCGTCAGCGTGCGGAAGATCGCGATGCCATCGGAACTCAGAATCTTTTCCCGGTAGGCTTCGCTGAATGCCAACAGCGTGGCCCGCACATCGCCGTCTCGATCCAGCGTCACCAGTACCGACTGGATCGCATGGCGCACCACTTCGGCAAACAGCGCGTCCTTGCTGGAAAAGTGGTTGTACAACGTCTGCCGCGCCACCTGGGCGCGGGCGGCAATGCGGTCGATGCTCACTTGATAACCTTCATCGCGGAAGGCTTCGCAAGCGGCTTCCAGCAGGCGCTGCCGGGTGTCTTGGAGCGGTTCAAGGACGGTGGACATAGCAGGTTAAGTAGAAAATTGGCCGATTAGACTGACTAGTCTAGTTGCCCGGCGTAACATGAACAAGGTCAGAATGAAGCAGCCGCTTCGAGTCGAAGGCAACGCTTTGCATCATGCAAAACCCCACCTCAGTGGCAGCAACGGGAGAACCGACTACCCCCTCAAAAAACGCAGGAGGCGCGCGCAAAAGCGGGGTGACCACAATCTTCGTGGCAGCATTGTCAGCATATGGATGAAGCCCGGAATCCCTATACATCAGTCATGAATCAAGAATTCGACCATCGCTGTCTCCGCCGGTTCAAACCGCTTGGACATCGGTTTGCTGCGGAAAAGCGTCAGATCAGTTCAGGACTTGGATGTCTTATTCGATAAGAACATGCGATCGCGTTGGGTCGAAAGCCACCATTCAGAGCGAGCCGCCACTGGACGTCTCCACGACCATGCCTGTTACGCGCGGCACGCGTCCCACGTTCCAATGCGTCACAGCCCAGTGCCAGAAGTCATCGAGGTTACTCTCAACCAACGCAGACGGTGGGTCCTGGCCTAGAAAGCGCAGCACCTGATATAGCATTGGAACGGGACGGGCGACGTCCGCCGGCGTGGCGAAGGTCTGCTTGCTTAGTTTTTCGTACTGCTGGCTGAGCGCCACCGGGAGATGGAGATAATCCGGCGTCGGCAGGCCAAGTAAACTTTGCAGATGCATCTGGCGCGGCGTCGATTCGATCAGGTCCGCGCCGCGCACGACTTCGCTGATGCCCTGCTCGGCGTCGTCCACGACCACCGCCAGTTGATACGCGAAGTATCCATCAGCGCGCCGCACGACAAAGTCGCCGAAGTCTGCGGCCAGGTCGCGGACCACGCGTCCCTGCACGGCGTCCACGAATTCGATTTCCCGTCCGTTCACTCGCACGCGCCACGCGCGCGGTTTGCGACCTTTCGGCAGTCCGACGCGGCAGGTGCCCGGATACACCGGGCCGTCCACGCCGTTCACGCTCGAATCGGCGATCTCGCGCCGGCTGCACGCACAGGGATAGATGGCGTCGAGCCGTTCGAGCATTTTCATCGCCGCCTCGTACACACCATGGCGGCGGCTCTGATACATCACCGTGCCATCCCAATACAGACCGAAGGTCTCCAGCGTGCGTAGGATGTCGTCGGCCGCGCCGGGCACTTCGCGCGGCGGATCGATATCCTCCATGCGCACCAGCCATTCGCCGCCGCGACTTTTCGCCTGGAGAAAACTCCCGACCGCGGCGACCATCGAACCGAAATGCAGCGGTCCGGTGGGCGACGGCGCGAACCGGCCTCGATAGGAATTAGGAAATTTCATGCGCATATTCACTACATGTTACAGCTCGATGACCTCAAGACACACGCGGGTTTTCTGTACGTTATACCGTCGGTCAGGGATGATGGCAAATTGATCCGGGAAAGCTTGTTGTGTGTTCGCACGCCATTTAGCATCCGGTTGACACGAAACGAAAGGAGAAAGCGATGAAAAGCGAAACCATCGAGAATCATGACACGGACACGGAAGAAAGAACCTCCGGCGTGGTGGCGATCATACAGTCGGTGCCGCGTGTGCTCGTACCGTTATTCGCCCTGTTCTTCCTGTCCTTCGCGCTGCTGTACGCCACTTCGGCAATCGTCGAATTCATCAAACCGATTCTCAGCGATGGCGATCTCACCGGCGGGCTGGTCAAGGGGGTGCACATGGGCGTCGTGGCGCTCGCCGTGTACGAACTGGCGCAGGTGGTGCATCAGGAGTACGACATGAGCGGCAAGCCATCCGACGCAATCCGGCGCATCCGCCGCAGCGTGACGCGCTTCGCCAGCGTTGTGTTCGTGGCGCTGGTGCTCGAATCGCTGATCATGGTGATCAAATACAGCCAGCAGGATTTGGCCGGTTTTCTCTACTACCCGGTGGCCATTATCGCCAGCGCGGCGCTGTTGCTCATGTCGCTCGGGGTTTTCATCAAACTGAGCAGTTCGGACACGATGGAGGACTGCTCTTAACCGCCGTTTACGGTTAAGCGCACGCGCCCGGCTTTACGCCCCGGAGGCCAGGGATTACCCTAGCCTTCATGAGCGCGCCCCAACTCGCCGTTCCCTCCGAAGCCATGCGCCAGTCGCTGGTGCACCGGCTACGTGAATTTCTGCCGCGCGATGCCGTGCTGACGGACACGGAAGAGCTGCATCCGTACGAGTGCGACGGGCTTTCCGCGTACCGCAAGCTGCCCTGGATCGTGGCGCTGCCGGAGACGGTCGAACAGGTGGGCCGCCTCCTGAAATTGTGCAGCAAGGAAAAAATCTCGGTGGTCGCGCGCGGCGCCGGCACCGGGCTGTCCGGCGGCGCGTTGCCGCTCGAGGACGGTGTGCTGCTCTCGCTCGCCAAATTCACCCGCATCCTCGAAATTGACACGGCCAACCGCACCGCCACGGTCGAGCCCGGCGTGCGCAACCTGGCGATCACTGACGCCGCCGCTCCCTACGGCTTTTACTACGCGCCCGATCCCTCGTCACAGCTCGCCTGCTCCATAGGCGGCAACGTCGCCGAGAATTCCGGCGGCGTGCACTGCCTGAAATACGGCCTCACCGTGCACAACGTGCTTGGTCTCAAGTTTTTCACCATGGACGGCGAACTCGTCACGCTCGGCGGCAAAACGCTCGACAATCCCGGCTACGATCTGCTGGCACTCATGACCGGCTCGGAAGGCATGCTCGGCGTGATCGTCGAGATCACGGTGAAACTGCTGCCGAAACCGGAGCGCGCGCAGGTGGTGCTGGCGTCGTTCGACGACATCGAGAAGGCCGGCGCCGCGGTCGCCGCCATCATCGCCAGCGGCTTCACACCGGCGGGAATCGAGATGATGGATAACCTCGCGATCCGCGCCGCGGAGGAATATGCCAAAGCCGGCTATCCGATTGACGCAGTTGCTATCCTGCTGTGCGAACTCGATGGCACCCAGGAAGAAGTTACCGAGGGGATCGCGCAGGTGTGCGAGCTCCTGACGCGGCAGGGCGCGACCGGGGTGCGCACCGCGAAGGACGAAGCCGAACGGATGCGCATGTGGGCCGGCCGCAAGGCCGCCTTCCCCGCCGTCGGGCGCCTCGCGCCGGACTATTACTGCATGGACGGCACGATTCCGCGCAAGCACCTGGCCAAGGTACTGGCGAAAATCAGCGAGTTCTCGCGCGAGCACGGGCTGCCGGTGGCGAACGTGTTTCACGCCGGCGACGGTAACCTGCATCCGCTGATTCTCTACGATGCCAACAAACCCGGCGAATTGAAGAATGCCGAGGAACTGGGCGGCAAGATCCTGGAGCTGTGCGTGGCCGTGGGCGGGACCATCACTGGCGAGCACGGCGTTGGCGTGGAGAAGATCAACCAGATGTGCGTGCAGTTCACCAGGGAAGAACTCACGCAGTTCCACGCATTGAAAGCCGCATTCGATCCGCAAGGCCTGCTCAACCCCGGCAAGGCCGTGCCCAAACCCGCGCGCTGCGCCGAGTTCGGCCGCATGCACGTGCATGGCGGAAAACTGAAATTTCCCGAGCTTGAAAGGTTTTGATAGGCGGCCTGATAAAATTAAGTTCGCCCTTCGACAAGCTCAGGGCGAACGGTTTGCACAAGCCGTACATGGTGAGCCTGTCGAACCGCGAACGGCGCTTCAGAATGAGAGCTGAATGCAGGTGAAACAGGATAACGACATTTCGCAGCAACTCGCCGAAGCCGTCAAAACCGCGGCACAAAAACGCACGCCGCTCACCATCGCCGGCAGCGGCAGCAAGCGCTTTTACACCGGCAAGCCCGAGGGCGAACCACTCGATGTCGCCGCGCATCGCGGCATCGTTTCCTACGAGCCAACCGAGCTAGTCGTGACCGCCCGTGCCGGCACTCCGCTCGCCGAGGTCGAGACGGCTCTGGCCGAAAAGGGACAGATGCTCGGCTTCGAGCCGCCTTACTTCGGCGCCACCGCGACGCTGGGCGGCACCATCGCCTGCGGCTTTTCCGGTCCGCGCCGACCCTACTCCGGTTCCGCGCGCGACTTTGTCCTCGGAACCAAGATCATCAACGGCAAAGGGGAGATACTGAAATTCGGCGGCGAGGTGATGAAAAACGTTGCCGGCTACGATGTCTCGCGGCTGATGGTGGGGGCGTTCGGCACCCTCGGCGTGCTGCTCGAAGTCTCGCTCAAGATACTTCCGAAACCGGCAAAAGAGTTAACGCTTTCTTTCGAGATGCCGGCCGACAAGGCCATTGCCACCATGAACGCCTGGGCCGGTCAGCCGCTGCCACTCTCCGCCGCCTGCCATCTGGATAACACCTTATATATCCGTCTCTCGGGTACCGAACCGGGCGTGCGCGCGGCACGGGCCAAGCTAGGCGGAGCGATCGTCGAAAAAGGCGATGAATTCTGGCGCGAGCTGCGCGAACACGAACTCGGGTACTTTCAGGATGCCGTGCCGCTCTGGCGTTTGTCGGTGCCGCCGGCCACCCCACCGATCAACCTGCCCGGCAAGTGGATCATTGACTGGGGCGGCGCGCAACGCTGGCTCAAGAGCGAAGCTCCGGCCAACACCATTCATCAACACGCGGAAAATGTCGGTGGTTACGCTAACTTGTTCCGCCATGAACAAATGAATAACGCAATGTCACATCACGTGTCGGCGGTACTCGCAACATTACACCAGAATCTGAAACGCGCGTTCGATCCTGACGGAATTATCAATCCAATATTGACAGCATGAAATAAGACCGCTCAGTTCCTGGGCGGTTCGTTGTTGCGCATCATGAAAAACGGATTTACACCCCATGAAAGACTGATAACATGACGGCGCATTCAGGACATCGCTGTTGTTAATAATTTCGTTAGGGAAGGTCTGATTAAGTCCGTTCGTGGCGAGCCGCTCGAACCATGAACGGACGAATCGCCTGACATTTACCGCATTTCCCGTTCTCTCTTCGACAAGCTCAGGGAGAACGGCCTTTTCAAGGAAAACATATGACCGTCTTTTCCACGATCCATGAGCTGCTTGCGCACAAGTCCGCCAATGCCATTGCCTTTGTCGGCAGCGGCTGCCCGTCGCTGACTTACGGCGGCCTGCGTGAACACGTCGAGCGCACCATGACGAGTCTTAACCGGCTCGGGATCGGGCGCAATGACCGCGTGGCGCTGGTGCTGCCGAACGGCACCGAGATGGCGACAGCGTTCGTTTCAGTCGCCGCCGGTACGACCTCGGCACCGCTCAATCCGGCCTACCGCACCGACGAGTTCGAATTCTATCTCTCCGACCTCAAGGCCAAGGCCCTGATTGTCGAGCGCGGGAGTTCCTCGCCTGCACTTGGTGTTGCGGCCAAGCTGAAAATTCCCGTAATCGAGATCGTGCGCGCCAGCAGCGACCCCACCGGAGTATTCGAACTGGTCCCGGTCGACAACAGCAAGACGACCGCGGCGCCTCACGGCGGTTATGCCAAACCAGACGATGTCGCCCTTGTGCTGCATACCTCCGGCACCACGTCGCGTCCCAAGATCGTGCCGCTGTCGCAGCGCAATGTCTGCGCCTCGGCCGGCCACATCCGCGACATCCTGAGCCTCACGCCAGCCGACCGCGGGCTCAGCATCATGCCGCTGTTTCATATCCACGGCCTCATCGGCTCGGTGCTGTCCACGCTCTGCGCCGGCGGCAGTGTTTACTGCACGCCCGGTTTCAACGCACTCAAGTTCTTTGCCATGATGGACGAGGCCAAGCCGACGTGGTACACGGCGGTGCCGACCATGCATCAGGCGATCCTGGCGCGCGCCGCCAACAACCGCGAGATCATCGCACGGCATCCGTTGCGCTTCATTCGCTCGTCCTCGTCGTCGCTGCCGCCGCAGGTGCTGGCCGAGTTGGAACAGGCATTCAACGCGCCGGTACTCGAGTCCTACGGCATGACCGAGGCCTCGCACCAGATGACCAGCAACCCGCTGCCGCCGCGCCCGCACAAGCCCGGGACCGTCGGCGTCGCCGCCGGGCCGGAAGTGGGGATTATGAGTGAGGATGGCAAACTGCTCGGCCCGAACACCACGGGAGAAATCGTAATCCGCGGTCCGAACGTGACCAACGGTTACGAAAACAATCCCAAGGCCAACGCCGAGGGCTTCACCCACGGATGGTTCCGCACCGGCGACCAGGGAATGCTGGACGCCGAGGGCTATCTCAGCATCACCGGCCGGCTGAAAGAGATCATCAATCGCGGCGGCGAAAAGATTTCGCCGCGTGAGGTGGACGAGGTGCTGATGGACCACCCGGCGGTGCAGCAGGTCGTCACCTTCGCCATGCCGCATGCGAAGCTCGGCGAGGACGTAGCCGCGGCGGTGGTGCTGCGCGAAGGCAAGAGCGCCGATGAAAAAGAAATCCGCGAGTTCGCCGCCAAGCGGCTGGCGGACTTCAAGGTGCCACGCAAGATTTTAATTCTGGATGAAATCCCCAAGGGCGCGACCGGCAAGCTGCAGCGCATCGGTTTGGCGCAGAAACTCGGGCTGGGCTGACGCCGTTCAGTAACCCAGCGCGCAGCCGTCCTTGCGTGGATCGGAGCCAGCGGAAAGTACGCCGTTGCGCGCATCCACGTAAATCGCCTGCGCACCGCCGAGCGAAAGTTCAGTACGGCTCACCACATGCCCGCGCTGTTGCAGCGCTTTCAGCACCTCCTGCGGTATCGGCCGCTCCAGCGCCACCACGCCGCTACCCGGCTGAAAACGCGGCGCATCGATTGCCTCCTGCAAATCCAGGCCGAAGTCGAGCCAGTTGGTCAGCACGGTTACATGCCCCATGGGCTGATAGTCTCCACCCATGACGCCGAAGGACAATATGTCATCGCCGCGATAGACCATGGCCGGGATGATGGTGTGCAGCGGGCGCTTGCGTGGTGCGATGCAATTGAAATGCCCAGGCTCCAGTACGAAGCCGGCGCCGCGGTTCTGCAGCATGATGCCGCTGTCGCCCGCGACCATGCCGCTGCCGAACGGATAATACAAACTGTTGATGAAGGACACGGCGTTGCGGTCGTGGTCAACCACGCTGAGATACACCGTGTCGCGATGCGCGCGCGCCGCCGGTGCAATGGGATAACGCGCGACACGCTGTGGGTCAATGCGTGCGTATTGCCGGGCAGCGAATTCCTTCGACAACATTTCTTTCACGGGAAGCTGGTTGAATGCCGGGTCGGCGACGTATTCATCGCGCTCGGCCACGGCCAGCTTGAAAGCCTCGATCACGAGATGCAGATGATCGGCGCTCAGGTGCGCCATGTCGCGCAGATTCGCCTGCTCCAGGATATTGAGCGTCATCAGCGCGGTGATGCCCTGCCCGTTCGGCGGGATTTCATACACCCGCGCGCCGCGGTAATCGGTGAAGATCGGTTCGACCCACTCCGAGCGATATGCGGCAAAATCCTCGAGCTCAAGCAAGCCGTCGTGGGCGCGACTGAAGCGCACGATTTCCTCGGCGATGGCGCCACGGTAGAAGGCATCGCGCCCGCCGCGCGCTATCCGGCGCAGCGATTGGGCGAGCCGCGGCTGGCGATGCACGGTGCCGGCCGCAGGAGCATGACCATCGACCAGAAAATCCCGCCGGCTCTCGGCATGCGGCACGAGCACGGGAGCATTGTTTTGCCACGCCTTGGCCACCACCGGCGTCACCGCGTAACCGTCCGCGGCGAATGCGATCGCGGGCTGCAACAATTCTTCGAGGCTGCGCGTGCCAAAACGCTCCAGCGCCGTCTGCCACGCATCCACGGCGCCAGGAACGATCACCGACAGGATGCCGAACTCGGGCACTTGCATCAGCCCGCGCCGCTCGAATTCCTCCAGGGTGGCGCGCGCCGGCGCGCGGCCGCTGCCGTTCAGGCCATGGAGCTTGCCGGTTTTGGCCTCGTGATACAGCAGGAAACAATCGCCGCCGATGCCGGTTGACTGCGGCTCGGTGACGCACAACACGGCGCTCGCCGCGATCGCGGCATCCATGGCATTGCCACCGGCTTGCAGCACCGCGAGGCCCGCCTGCGTTGCCATCGGCTGGCTGGCGGCGATCATGCCGCGAGTGCTCATGACGACCGAGCGGCCGGGAAATTGGTTGTCGCGCATATTTTCGTCCAGTGAAAATCGGTTTTACGGTTTCACGGCCACGATACAAATTTCATCAAGCGAGAACAAGATTGCGACTGGCGACACGCGACGCCAGAAGGTAGCATACGTCTCTCGATCCGCAGCGATAATGGATCGCCACGATAACACGGCGGAGGAGGCTTTATGCACTGGATTCGTTTCGAACGCGGCGGACAGACCGGATTCGGAACACTGCGTGACGGCGTGATTCAGATCCACGAAGGCGACATGTTCGCCGCACCGCGTGCCACGGGTGCGACCGTGCCGCTCGCCGCGGTCACGCTGCTGACGCCGTGCGTGCCGACGAAAATGATCGCGCTGTGGAACAATTTCCACGCGCTCGCGGCCAAGCTCAACCTGACGCCACCGCCCGAACCGCTCTACCTGCTCAAGACGCCGAACTCGTTTCTCGCCGGCGGCCAGACCATCCGCGTGCCAGCATCCTACTCCGGCAAAGTCGTGTACGAAGGCGAGCTCGGGGTCGTAATCGGCAAGCGCGCGTCTAACGTTTCCGAGGCCGATGCCGCCAAATACATTTTCGGCTACACCTGCTCCAACGACGTCACCGCCGCCGAGATCATCCAGAAAGATCCGACTTTTGCCCAGTGGACGCGCGCCAAAGGTTTCGACAGCTTTGGCGTATTCGGGCCGGTCATCGCCACGGACGTGAACCCGCTCGATCTCAGCGTGAAGACCCTGCTCGACGGCAAGGAGCGCCAGAATTACCCGGTGAGCGACATGATTTTCAAGCCGGCGCAGATCGTGAGCCTGATCTCGCGCGACATGACGCTTTACCCGGGCGATGTGATTTCCTGCGGCACGTCCGTCGGTGTCGGCTCGATGAAACCGGGCAGCAAAATCGAAATCGTCATCGACGGCATCGGCACGCTGTCCAACGAATATAAATGATTTGGAGGATTCATCCATGAAGATCTGCATCGTCGGCGCCGGCGCCATCGGCGGGTTGCTCGGCGCGAAACTCGCGCTCGCGGGCGAGGAAGTCACGCTGATCGCGCGTGGCGCGCATCTCGAGGCCATGCGCCAGAACGGCCTGAAGCTGATCGAGGAAGACGGCAGCGAACACGTAGCGAAAAACGTCAAGGCCACGAGCAAGCTGAGCGAGGCCGGCAAGCAGGACGTCGTGATTCTGGCGCTCAAGGCACATCAGGTCGAGCCCATCGCCAAAGAGATTCCCAGTCTGTTCCATGACAAGACCGTCGTGGTCACGACCCAGAACGGCATTCCCTGGTGGTATTTCCAGAAGCACGGCGGCGAATTCGAGGGACGGAGGGTCGAGACAGTGGATCCGAATGGCGCGTTGATGGCCAGCATCGAGGTCGAACGCATCCTCGGCTGCGTGGTCTTCCCCGCGGCCGAGATCGCCGCACCGGGCGTCATCAAGCTCATCGAAGGCAACCGTTTCCCGGTGGGCGAGCTGGACGGTTCCGAGAGCGAGCGCGTGAAGAACATCACGGCGACGTTCATCAAAGCGGGTTTCAAATCACCGATATTGAAAGATATCCGCGCGGAAATCTGGCTCAAGCTCTGGGGCAACCTCAGCTTCAACCCGATCAGCGCCCTGACCCATTCCACCCTGGTGGACATCTGCCAGTTCCCGCTGACGCGCCAGCTCGCGGCCGACATGATGACCGAAGCGCAAACGATTGCGAACAAGCTCGGCGTCGAGTTCCGCGTGTCGCTGGAGAAACGCATCGCCGGCGCGGAGAAGGTCGGCAAACACAAGACCTCGATGCTGCAAGACATCGAGATCGGCCGCGCCATCGAGATCGACGCCCTGGTCGGCGCCGTGATCGAACTCGGACGGCTCACCCAGACCCCGACGCCGCACATCGATTCCGTCTATGCCTGCGTCAAGCTGCTGGCGAAAACTCTGGGCGAGGAAAAAGGGAAACTGAAAATCGAGAAAATCAGTTGAGCGAAAACTGATAAACGAACAGCTCGAGAATTACAGGGGCCGGAAGGTTTTACCAATAAGCCTTCCGGCCGTTATTACATAGAATTCACTGACTGCAGATAAGCCAGATCATTACCTACTTCACCGGCGCCATAAGGTGCTGGTACGGCGTGCCGGCCCACATCACGTAGGGGACCGAGGTGTCAGGGTCCGCGCTCTTCGGATACATGTCGTAGAAGCTGGCGTCGGCGCCGACGATCATTACGTGCGGCCCGGTCTTGATCCAATGATTTTTCGCATCGGGCTTGGTCGCGTACGGGTCGGTGTTACTGGCATCCGTTCCACCCGCCAGCATGTACATGAAGCCAATTTTCCCGGGCGCGGGGTTCGTGTGCCCGATCCACGCGTGGGCCCATTCCAGGGCATTCTTGTCCATGCACATGGGGTCGGGACCGGGTGTCACCGGATTGTCCGGCATGCAGGTGAAGCCGTTCTTTCCCTCCCGCAGCGTGCGCATCTTGCCGTCCGCCTCCATGGCCACGATGGTCGCACCCTTCGCGACCTTGGCCGGGGCTGCGGACATCGCGCTCGCCATCAGCTGCTTGTCGGTGGGCGGCTTCTTCGAGCCGGCGGCAAATACATTCGTTGTCAATCCAAATGTTGCAGATAACATGACCATGCCGGTCACGATTATTTTCAGCGCGTTCATAGAGGTCTCCTTGAGGTCAAATGGTTATTAGTCACACGCCATCATGGTCAAATGCGGCATGTGGTTTATTGCTGTTTCCACCCAGATTTTTTTCCAGCACGATGAATTCTTGACTAACTTCAGTAAAAAGTCGAATCCCTTGGAGAAAGCCTGAAGCTGCCTGGCGAAATGGTCATGGCTGGCGCGGAAAGGTGGGTAAACACAAGACTTCGATACAGCAGGACATCGAGATCCGACGCCTTGGTCGGCGCCGTGATCGAGCAATGCCGGCTCACCCAGACCCCGACGCCATACATCGATTCGGTCCACACCTGCATCAAGCTGCTTGCCTAGACTTCAGGCGAGGAGAAAGCCAAGCTGAAGATCGAGAAAATTAAAGGCGTTATTTTGAAAACTCAAACTCATACGCGGTTACTGTTCCATCCTCAACAGACTTGACGCCGTAATATTTTTCACCGACTTTGAATATGTAGCGGCACCAACTTTCAGATCGTCTGGGCCATTCAAGCGTAACGCAATAGGTACCGTTGTCGCCCACATGCCATGTGCCTTGGGCGTTAGCCACCTTCCCCGGTCTGTTGGGATCACGGCGAACATCGCTGGAAGCCACGAATTTTCCATCGGGTTCGTTCCTCCAATGGCGGGTGCTCCCGGAGAAATAACTGACAACCTTGGCATTCGGCAAAAGCCTCTTCAGCTCGTCTGCCGATAGCTGAACCCCGTTCTGGGTTTTAATGTCGTTTAGCGTCAAGTCAGCCGCTTGAGCAACCAAGGGAAGTGAAAACAAAACAGACGCAAGGATGGGACGAAGCATAAAACCCCCTTAATGGAATTTAACCGTCGGACTTTGATTTTTAACCCTGGCGCAGTTACTTGTCCGCCTCGTTGGGAATTTTCCGCCTCCCCGCCCCTCTGTCGTTGAGCCGGATCAATTTCTTCAAAAAAAGCTTGCAAGAGGAAAAAGCCAAACTGAAGTTGGAAAAAATCAGCTGATCGCTGCCGCTTGGCTACTCACTCCAACCTCCCCAGAAGGTGGACGGGGGTGAGCGATCGAGCCAGGCGACAGGGTAGCGTGAAAGGCCCGGATACAGACGGCTCCATGCAGCGGCGACCACAGCCAGGCTCAGAACGCCGACGAAAACCGGTTGCCACAGCGCCGACAGGCCTGAGTGGCTGTAGATCATGATGAGAGGATTGGCGCCGGCGGGAGGATGCACGGTTTTGGTGAGGAGCATGTAGCACAAGGTCAATGCCAGCGCGAGCGCATAGACCCAGAGCGAATTGCCGAAGAATTGATAGCAGACGATGCCGATGAGTGCGCCGCCGAGGTGGCCGCCGAACAGCGCACGGGGTTGCGCGGCGGGCGCGCGCGTGAGACCGAACAGAAAGACGGCGGATCCGCCCAAGGAGGCCAGAAGCAACGGCGAGGCGGGCGCTGCAACGAGGAAGAGCGCCAACGCAATGCCGGCGGCTGCGCCAAGCGCGCACCACAACAAACGCACGATAGGGAAACGGTGCAAATGCTATCCGGCCTTAACCCGCCAGCCCCGCATATACGTTTTGCACGTCATCATCGGCGTCGACCGCTTCCAGAAACGCCTCGACTTCAGCGCGCGCCGCGCTGTCCAGCGTCACCGGATTTTTTGGCCGCCAACCCAACTGGGCCG
>DATICK010000258.1:0-3574 GCA_035456865.1 Sulfuricaulis sp. | reverse complement strand
TTCATCTGCGCCTTGACGGCCGGCAAGCGCAAACCCATCGGGCTGCCGATCTCGATGGAACGGGTGGTGGCGCCGATCAGTCCCGGCGGTGCATGGCCGGAGACGGCCATGCCTTCGCGGAACTTGCGGATCATGTAAGTGATGTCATTGCCGACTGGGCAAATCATCGAGCAGCGCCCGCACAGGGTGCAGCTGTCATATACCAGCACCCGCCATTCCTCGAGCTCCGCATCGGTGACGGGTTTCGACAGGCCGAACAGATTTTTCAGCCGGCCCAGCAGCGTGTACTCCTGCTCGTAAATGCGCCGCAAGGGTTCGACCTTATGTATGGGCGTGAATTTCGGATCACCGCTCTCGGTATAGAACAGGCAGGACTCCGCGCATAAACCGCAATGCACGCAGCTCTCGAAGAAGCTGGCAATCGGCGCATCGATGACTTCCTTCAGAACACTGACGCCTTTTTCCAGAGAGGCGCTCATACCGCCACACCCTTGCGACCATGAATATCGCCGTTGTACCAACGCGAGGCAAACACCGTAATGGCGTGGAACAACTTGGTGAACGGAATGGCGATCAGCAGAAGTTCCACGGACAGAATGTGCAAAGCCAGCAGCGTGGTATACGGCAGCAGCAGATGCTTGACCGCCAGATAACCGGTCAAGACCGGCAGGAACGTCAAGGCCCAGGTGAAGTAATCCTCGAACGTCGAGAGGAAGCGTTTCACCGGCTTGTTGATGCGGTCTACCAGCACCACCACCATCGCCGCCAGCGTCACCACCGTTACCGCGTCGATGATCTGTGATGGCAAACCCGGCCAGGACAGGCCCAGCAGGCTTTCGATGAGTTTGATGTGCGGGCCGAACAGGAATACCACGATCGCCAGGCCGACATGGAAGATATAGCCGCCGATATAACTGACGGGCGAACGCTTCAACATGCCGGGTGGCGCCAGCGAACGCCGCCATACCGTGTGAAATCCCGAAGCACCGGGACGCCGGCGAGGGACCGCGAGGTCCAGCTTGCGGCCGAGGCTGTAAATCTCGAACAACCGCCACAGAACGCCCAGGATGAATATGCCGATGGCGATGTTAAATCCCGGACCGCGTACCCACGTGAGAAATTGCAGTTCGTTCATGTCACTTCTTCAGGTCGGCCAGAGTTGCTGTCCGATGCGCGGCCTTGGCGTCGGCCTTCTTGGCACGGCTGGCAAAGCTCATCGCCACACCGACCGCCGCACCAGCCAACGCCGCAGCCGCGGTGTATTTAACCGGGTCGGCCGGCATCGATAGCGCCGTGTAGAAACTGCCGGCATCCCAGAAATCCGGTTCCGAACAGCCCAGGCAGCCGTGACCGGATTCGATCGGGAAACTCACGCCGCCATTCCACTTGGTCGTGGCGCAGGCGTTGTGGGTGGTCGGGCCCTTGCAACCGAGTTCGAACAGGCACCAACCGTTGCGCGCGCCTTCGTCGTCAAAGCTCTTCGCGAACTTGCCCTGGTCGTAGAACGGCCGGCGGTAGCAGCGGTCGTGAATGGTGTCGCCGAAAAATACCTTGGGCCGCCCGAGTTCATCGAGCTCGGGGATGGTGTCGAGGGTGAGCACATGCGCTATTACGCCGGTCATTACCACCGGGATCGGCGGGCAACCCGGAACATTAATGATGGGTTTGTCCGCGATGATGTCGGATACCGCTACCGCTCCGGTGGGATTGGGATTGGCCTTGGGGATGCCCCCGTAGGCGGCACAGGTCCCGACCGCGATGATCGCTGCCGCGCCCTTGGCTGTCTCGACCAGCATGTCGACGTTGCTCACGCCAGCGATGGTGGAGTACACCCCACCGTCCTTCGTCGGCACCGAGCCATCGACCACCAACAGGTACTTTCCGTAATTGTTTTTCATGGCGTGCTGGCGCGCTGCCTCCGCGGCCGTACCCGAGGCCGCCTGCAGCGTGTGATGATAATCCAGCGAGATCGCATCGAAGATCAGACTCTCGATCGTGGGCGAGTGCGAGCGAGTGATCGATTCGGTGCAGCCGGTGCATTCCTGGAACGACAGCCAGATCACCGATTGTCGCTTCGCCCTGGCAAGCTTCTCCGCCATCTGCGCCGCCATCGCCGGTGGCATGGCCATCAGCGAGGCCATGGTGGCGCAGAACTTGAGGAAGGTTCGGCGGCTGACACCGCGCCTTGCCAGAGTTTCGGCCAGGGTTTGGTCATCAGGCATCGCCGTCTCCTCTACCGGTTTCAATCGCCGGAGTCAGGCGTGATTGCAGCAGATCGAGACCCGCGCGCGCATCCGCCGGGTGTGTCCGTAGTATCTCGGGCATGGTTGTCACTTCAATAAATTCGGCGATGATGGTTGCATCGCTGTTGTAATGCGTCACCCACCACACGCCGTGGATCGCCGTTTCACGCACGTGCGTGACGCCGAGCGCCTCGAGGGTGGCGCTCACTTCACCCTGGCCGAGGACCACTTTTAGTTTCTCGTAATCGCCGGGAAGCAACGGCAGGCTGCGCAGATCGATGCTGGCGGATTTTCCCGACGTCACGAGGTCGTTCAGGAGCGACCGGACTTCATGCAGAACAGGGCCGGCGTTGCCGCTGAGCGCCAATCCGTCACAGACACCGGCAATCGCGATCGGAATTCCCTTGAGGTCGTTCATGTGCGTTCCCCATTCCGACGCTCGTGCTGCCACCTCCCGATCAATTGCATCGCCAAATCGCAGGCCACGGGAATGGCGCGCGCCACCGATTGTGTCGGTGCATCGGACCAGTCGAGATATTCGGGCTGTATGCCGATAAGAGCGCGACGCGCAGGCAGCGCTTCCACCAGGCGGGCGATCGCCATCAGGTCCACGAGGCTGACCTCGTGCACGCTGTTTTTGCGATGGCTGCCGAGGAAACGATCCATGTCTTCGCTTTCGAACACGCGCACCGTGCCGGGCGCTGCCTGCAGCTGCGTGGCATCGATGACGATCAGGCTGTCCGCGTCTTCGATCGGTCCGGCGAGAGTGAAACTCAACGTGCCGCCATCGAGAAATTCGACGTCGGCACGGTCCGCGCACTGCTCCTGCAATGCACGCACGGCATGGACACCCGCGCCCTCGTCGCCCAGCAGGGTATTTCCCAGTCCCAGCACCAGCGTCTTGCGTTCCATTGACGTGCCGCGACTCCTTTTGCGATGGGCTATGCGTTACGCCCCTGTTCGTCCTGTTCCAGCGTCCCGCAACATGCCACGTGCCTGGCGGCAGTGAAACACGGTGCGCGAAATGTTAGGCCGCATCCGCCTCGAATTGTCTTGCACCTGCGCCACGGTCGGGAGCATCATAATAATATTCACAACTGCCGGCAGCGTAACCCACAAATTCCATGGCGTTATTGCGTACCGTCCAGCGACCCAGCCAACCATGCCATCTTGTAACGCGGTGTACATTAGCGTTTATTGATATAGGTCAAGATGCCTTGGTTTATTGGGGCTAGGATTGAATTGCTGAAGAACCAATCGGCAGGTAATGCATAACTCATGCATGAACTTTCGGTGTGCCAGGCGCTGATACGCCAAGTGCAGGATATAGC
>DATICK010000257.1:0-2609 GCA_035456865.1 Sulfuricaulis sp. | reverse complement strand
AATGGCTGGCGAGGTGAAACCGACTCCCTGGATAAAATGCAGAAGAGAATAGAGTTTGATTTGGCCTACATACAGAACTGGTCGCTGTGGCTCGATCTAAAGATAATCTTCCAGACCATATTCATAGTATTTAAAGACAAGCATGCATACTAGCACTGACAAAAGATAACCACGACATCACCGAAAGATTATTATTACATACCGACCCACATCATGGCGCCGGTGGCGGCGATCATAGCGCCCCCGATCCGCAACAGAACAGCGGCGCGCTGAAACAAAATGCCCGCGCCCAGGCCTGTGGCGTGCAGACCAACCGTCGCAAGCAGCATTCCCAAACCATACGACGCCGCCGAAGCCGCTTGTGGCAGCTCCGCGCCATGCGCATGACCATGGAATAACGCAAACACGCCGACCAGCACCATGCCCAGCGGGACCGGCATGCGGGCGGAGAATGTGATCAGAAGACCGAGAATCAGCACCGAGGCCGCGATTCCGGATTCCACCGCCGGCAATGACAGGCCGGCCGTCGACATGACCGCGCCCAGAACCATCATACCGACGAACGCGAGTGGAACGCTCCAATACGCGCGTCCCCCGAGTTGCGCCGCCCACAGGCCCACGGCGATCATCGCGAGCATGTGATCCAGACCTGCCAGTGGATGGGCAACGCCGGATGCGAAACCGGCGCCATGAGCACCCAAGGTATGGGCAGCCGCCATAGGAACAAATAAACTCGCGGCCACTCCCAATATCCCCACCGACCAATATTTACCTTTCATTGCCGTGCCTCCTGTTCGTACTCATGTCTGTAGTCACCTGCGAATACACGATGCCGTCGTTTTCGCGTCAGCGGGCGGCGCCATAAGACGCTGGAGAGCCGCGTGTGCCGTTTGGCGCGCGTCTTTTTGAGACGGAAAACCCAGCATCGGCGACGCCAGGGACCGGAATAGATAGGATCCCAGTTCCACGTCGCCACCGACAACGAATTCCTGTTCGCCCGCGGGGAGTGTTTGCATATGCTTTTGCCCCACCGCCAGCGACTGCCACTGGTCCTTGTCGCGTGGCAACAGCATGACGTTCATGAACCAGGGGGTGATCAGGACACCGATCCATCCCTGCGCGCACTGTTGGAAATCCACCGCTTCCACCTGCAGCGGGCGATGATATATCGGCAGGTCACGAATATGTTCATCGCCAATCTGCTTGAAGCGGCTGACCAGTTCAGAAACGCATTTCTCCATGCTGACTCCGTCACACCAACAAGAATTGCGGCTTCATGCGGCGCCCTGCTGGGCTTGGTCAATCGCGTCTACCTCGAAACCAAGAGAGCGAAGTTGACCCACCAGCAGTCCCACGAGGGCATCTATGCGCGTCGACACCAGAGCAGACAATTCCAATCCGACATCCAGATTCTGGGGTTCGACACCGATGACAGTCACTTCCGCGGGCTTTTCTCCCATCAGTTCCAGGGCCGCCAACATATCGGCCAGTCCCATCTGGTGCGGCGACACGCGGCTTTGAAAAAATGCCGGTACTTCGTCGCCGCTCAGTGTAATGACAGTCCCCGGTGCCTGTCCCGTCTTTACGGCATCGACCACAATAAGATGATCGCGATTCCTGATATGTTCGAGCAGCGACATGCCTGCCGTCCCGCCATCGAGCACCTCGACCGCCCCCGCAATCTGATACTTCCGCTGCAACTGCTCCACGACCCGGACACCCACGCCCTCATCTTGTAACAAGATATTTCCAAGCCCCAGTATCAACACACTCCGTCGCGCCGCCGGGTCTCTGACATCGAGCGGAGTATTTTCCGTTCCAAGATGCACTAGAAGGGCACTCCGCACTGCGCACCGACTGCTTGCACCTTTACAATCTCTTTATGATTGCGCGTATCCACCATGTGAATGGCGCAAGCCAGACAAGGGTCGAACGAGTGTACCGTGCGCAGAACCTCGAGCGGTTTCTCGGGATCGGCGACGGGATTGCCCACCAGCGACGCCTCATAAGGACCCGGCGCGTCATGCTCGTCGCGCGGACCGGCGTTCCAGGTGCTGGGCACCACCGCCTGGTAGTTGACGATTTTACCGTCGCGTATCACCGTCCAGTGGGACAGGGTTCCGCGTGGCGCCTCGTGGAATCCGAAGCCGCGGATTTCCGTTTTCGGGAACTCGAAACGGTTGAACGTCGCGACGTCGCCCTTGGCGATATTATTTACCAGCAACTGCCATTGATTCTGCAGCGACTCGTAGAACACCGCCGTGCGCACGGCCCGCGCCGCGTGGCGTCCGATCGTGGAATGCAGCGCCGCGACCGGGATCTGACCGCCCGCGACCTTGCCGGCCATGGCCAGGACTCTGTTCAGGTGACGCTTGGTGGGCTCGTGACCCGCCGCCACCATACACAGCACGTTGGCCAGCGGTCCCACTTGAGCACGCTTGTCGTAGAACGTCGGCGCCTTGACCCAGGAGTACTTGCCGTCATCCTGAAAATCGGTGTACGCCGGAACCGTCTCGCCATCGTAGGGATGCAGCGCCCCCTTTCCGCCCTTGTACCAGGCGTGCTTCACACTCTCTTTCACGCCCTTCTGAAAATAGGCGTCCTGGTAA
>DATICK010000256.1:0-16099 GCA_035456865.1 Sulfuricaulis sp. | reverse complement strand
CGAATCGCAGACCTCGATACACGACGCGCTTGAAGCCGTAATGACCATGCTGGCGCACGAGCCGTGGTTGGCGCGGCTGATCGTGCGCGAGGTGCTGGCCGAGGAAGGGCCGTTCCGTGAGCTGTTTATCCGCGAATTCGCCGCCAAGGGCGGCGGACGGGTGCCGCAGCTGTTGGAGCGTGAAATGGCGAACGGCCGGGTGCGCAAGGATCTCGATCCGACCTTGGGTGCGCTTTCGTTCATGAGCATGGCGTTGTTCCCGTTCATCGCGCTGCCGGTGGCGGAAAAGGTGTTCGGCATACGGATGACGGACGCCTTCACCCGGCGTCTCGTCGATCACAGCACGCGCTTGTTCTACGAGGGCGTCGGGCTGAAATCATCCCGGAACACGCATCGCTGAGTTTCATTTAACACGGCATGGGCTTCGAATACGAATAACATGAATTGCCTCACTAGATCCGGAATCCTTATCGCGACCACCTTGATCGCGGCGGTCGTCGCCGGGTGCGTGGTTGGTCCTGATTTCCGCGAACCCGAAGCACCCAAGACAAATTCATATACCTCGACGGCGATGCCGGAGGAAACCGCTGCGACCCCGGGCCGCGCCGGGGTGGTGCAGCGTTTCATGACGGGAGAAGAGATTCCGGCCCAGTGGTGGACATTGTTCCATTCCGAACCGCTCGATCGCCTGATTCGCCAGGCTCTGGCGGACAGCCCGACGCTCGCGGCGGCGCAGGCGAAGTTGCGCCAGGCGCAGGAAAACCTGCGCGCCGAAGTCGGCGCCGTGTCGCCGAGCGTCGACGCGAAACTTTCCGCGGAACGTCAACGGTTTTCGTTCGCGGCGATCGGACAACCGAAAATACCGTCTACGACATTCAATCTCTACAACGCATCTGTCGGGGTGTCTTATACCTTCGACGTCGGCGGTGGCTGGCGGCGCGAGCTCGAGGCGATGCAGGCGCTGGTCGACTACCAGAGCTTTCAGCTTGAAGGCGCGCATCTCGCGCTCACTGCCAATATCGTCACCGCCGCCATCCGGGAAGCCTCGCTGCGCGCGCAGATGCAGGCGCTCCAGGAGATCGAGGCGCTGCAGCAGAAGGAACTCGGTATCACGGAAACCCAGTTCAAACTGGGCGGGGCGAAGCGCACCGATGTGCTCGCCCAGCGCGCCCAGTTGATGCAGGTCCGCGCCATCTTGCTGCCGCTGGAAAAGGAGTTGGCGCAGACGCGCCATCTGTTGGCAGTGCTGGCGGGCAAGCTGCCGAGCGAGGCCAGTCTGCCCGAATTCACGCTGGAAACGCTGGAACTGCCGCAGCAACTCCCGGTGAGCCTGCCGTCGGCGCTGGTCCGGCAGCGGCCGGATATCCGCGCCGCCGAGGCACTGCTGCATCAGGCGAGCGCGCAGGTCGGCGTCGCCACCGCCAACCTCTATCCGCGGATCACGCTGTCCGGCAATTACGGCTCGCTGGCAAACAGTCCGTCCGACTTGTTCAGTTCCACCACTGGCATCTGGAGCGTGGGCGGGTCGTTGCTGCAGCCGCTGTTCCACGGGGGTGAACTCACGGCCCGGCGTCGGGCCGCGATCGCAGTCTACGATCAGACCGCTGCGCAGTATCGCGACACGGTGTTGCATGCGTTTCAGAATGTGGCCGACGCGCTGCGCGCGCTCGATGTGGATGCGCGCACGCTCAAGGCGCAATCCGAGGCCGATGCGGTCGCGCGCGACACGCTCGATCTGACGCACAAGGAATTCTCGCTCGGGGCGGCGAATTATCTGTCCCTGCTCAACGCCCAGCGCCAATACCAGCAGGCACGCATCAGTCTGGTTCAGTCCCAGGCCCTGCGCTACGCGGATACCGCGGCGCTGTTTCAGGCGCTCGGCGGCGGTTGGTGGAACCGCCCGGCGCCGGACAATGCTGTCGTACCTTCTGAAAGGAAAACCGATCCATGAAAAAACCTCCCAAGAAAGCTCTCATCCCCGTCGTCTTTCTCATCGCCATCGGAGCCGCGGCGGCGGCGTACTTTGCGCTGCAGAAACCGTTTCGCTATGCGGGCACGCTGGAAGCCACCAAGGTGGATCTGTCCGCGCGCCTGGCCGCCGCCATCGATCAGGTCCGGGTGCAGGAAGGCGACCGGGTCAAGCAGGGCGAAACGCTCGTTACCCTCGCGTGCGAGGACTACAAGATCGCCGCGCACCTGGCGCATGACAACTACGACCGCAGCCGCAAGCTCTCGAAGATCGGTTCCGTCAGCGACGAGACCATGGATCAGGTACGCAGGCAGAAGGACGATGCCGACGTCCGCCTCGCGTGGTGTTCCATCGCCTCGCCGATCGAAGGTAAGGTGTTGAGCCGCTATCACGAACCCGGAGAGTGGGCGGCACCGGGGACCAAGATCGTGACGCTTGCCAATATCCGTGACATCTGGACGTATATTTACGTTCCCCAGCCTCTTATCGCCAAGCTGTCGCCGGGAATGAAGCTCAAGGGTTATCTGCCGGAGCTCGGCAACCGCGAGTTCGAGGGCAGCATCCTGAAGATCAACGACGAGGCCGAATTCACGCCCAAGAACGTCCAGACCCAGTCGGAGCGGGAACGCCTGGTCTTCGGCGTCAAGGTGAGTTTCCGCGACGCCAACGCCGAGGAGATCCTCAAGCCCGGCATGACCATCGAAGTGGAGTTGCCGAACCAAAAGCCATGACCGGCCAGTTCTCCATCCGCGTCAGTGAAATGAGCAAGAAGCTCGGTCCGAACCAGGCGCTCGCGGGTGTCACGCTGAATTTCGCGGAAGGAAAAATGCACGGCATCATCGGCCCGGAAGGCGCGGGCAAGACCACGTTGATGCGAACGCTGCTCGGCCTGCTCCGGCCTGACGCCGGCCGCGTCGAATACCGGGAAGACGGCGCGCCGCTCGAATTCGACGCGGTGCGCGCGCGCATGGCGTACATGCCGCAGCAGCAGAGCCTGTACCCGGATCTTTCCATCGACGAGCACCTGGAATTCTTCCGTTCGCTTTACCAGATTCCGCCGGATGAATTCCGCACGCGGCGCCAGGAATTGCTCGACATCACCCGCCTGGGTTCGTTCGTGGACCGCGCCGCGGCGCAGCTGTCGGGCGGCATGTACAAGAAGCTCGGCCTGATGTGCGCATTGCTGCGCTCGCCGGAGATCATGCTGCTGGACGAGCCCACCAACGGCGTCGATCCGATCAGCCGGCGCGAATTCTGGGAGCTGCTGTACCGCCTGGCCGACCGCAAGATTCTCATCCTGGTGGCGACGGCGTACATGGACGAAGCCGAGCGTTGCTCGCAGGTGCACCTGCTGGAGTCGGGCCGCGCGGTCGCCGAAGGCGAGCCGCGTGCGTTGCTCGCACGCGAGCAGGTCGGCAGCTTCGACGAGCTGTTCCTCAAGCATGCGGGGACCGCGGCATGAACGAGGCGCCCGCCGTCGCGGTGGCGAACCTGACCGTGAAGTTCGGCGATTTCACCGCCGTGGACGACATCAGTTTCACGGTACGGCGCGGGGAGGTATTCGGGTTCCTCGGCGCCAACGGCGCCGGCAAGACCACCACGATCCGCGTGTTGTGCGGGCTGCTGGTGCCGACCACCGGAAGGGTGACGGTCGGCGGCGTCGGCTTCGACACCGGCGAGATGGCGATCAAGCGCAAGGTCGGCTACATGTCGCAGCGCTTCACCCTGTACAACGACATGACGGTCGCGGAGAACCTGGCGTTCACCGCCAGCCTGCGCAAGCTGCCGCGCGAGACCTTCCTCAAGCGGCGCGACTATCTTCTCGGGTTCGTCTCGTTCCAGCGGCCGCTCGATTCCTACGTCCGCGACCTGCCCGGCGGCATCAAGCAGCAGGTCTCGCTCGCGGCCTCGATGCTGCATGATCCCGAAATCGTGTTCCTGGACGAGCCCACGGCGGGCGTCACGCCCGCGGCGCGGGCACGCTTCTGGGCGCTGATCCGCGAGCTCGCGGGGCAGGGCAAGACGATCTTCGTGACCACGCACTACATGGACGAGGCCGAGCAGTGCGACCGCATCGCTCTCATGCGCACCGGGCGTATCGTCGCGCTCGACACCCCGGCAGAGCTCAAGCGCCAGGTGTTCCCCGGGCCGCTGTACGAGCTCGACCTGCGCGGCAAGACCGATTTCACGCGCCTGCAGCAACTGGGGCACGACCCGGAGATCGAATACTTCGAACCGTACGGGCTGCGATTCCACGCCGCGTTCCGCGATTCCCCGGCGGCGGCGCGGCTGCGCATCGGTCTGGACAACGAGTTTCACGTACGTCAGATCGCGCCGACGCTGGAAGACGTGTTCATCCGGTTGGTCGAGGGGAACGGCCCATGAGCTTCCGCTGGAGCCGTGCCGCCGCGATCGCGCGCAAGGAGGTGTATCATGTGCTGCGCGACCCGTTCACGCTCGGGCTGGCGCTCGGACTGCCGGTGTTCATGGTGCTGCTGTTCGGCTTCGCCATCGAGTTCAACGTGAAGAACGTGCACCTGGCGGTGTTCGACGCGGACCACACACGCGCCTCGCGCCAGGTGATAGACACCTTCGGCAGCTCCGGCTACTTCCTCATCGACCGGGTAGCGTCGCCCGAGGGTGCGTTCCGCGCGCTCGGCGGCGATCACGACCGCGCGGCGCTCATCATCCCCGGGGATTTCCAGAAGGATCTCTACGCCGGGCGGACGGCGCAGGCGCAGTTGCTGCTCGACGGTTCGGACAATTCGACGGTGGGGCCAATCCTCAGCTACATTGGGTCGATCCAGACGATCGCCGGGCGACGCATCGCCGGCTTCGATCCGCCGGAGCCGGTCAATTTCAAGTCGCGCTTTCTGTTCAACTCGGAGCTCAACAGCCGCTGGTTCGTGATCCCCGGTCTCGCGGTCGTGGTGATGGCGATCCTGGCGGTGCTGCTGACCGCGCTCGCGGTGGCGCGCGAATGGGAGAACGGTTCGATGGAGCTGTTGCTGTCCACGCCGGTGCAGCCGCTCGAGATCATCGTCGGCAAGCTGGCGCCGTACGCGGCCCTCGGAGTCGCCGCGCTCACGTTCGTCTATCTCATGTCACGCATCGTGTTTGCGGTGCCATACCGCGGCAGCCTTCTGCTCTATGGCGCCGGCTGCCTGCTGTTCCTTGGGGCCTACCTGGCCCAAGGGCTGCTGATCTCGGTGCTCACGCGCAACCAGCTGGTGGCGATGCAGGTGGCGATCATGTCGGGACTGATCCCGGCCAACCTGCTCTCCGGTTTTGTGTTTCCGATCGAGAGCATGCCGGCGTTCTTCCAGTATCTCACCATGATCATGCCGGCGCGCTGGCTGACCGTGATCGCGCGCGAATCCTATCTAAAAGGCGCGACATTCGCCGATATGTGGCAGCCGTTCGCGGCGCTCGCGATTCTGTGCGCGGTCATGGTGCTGCTCGCGACCCGCAAGTTCAAGACGGACCTCGAACCATGATGGGCACGCTCGCCGGCTTTCTGAGCAAGGAACTGAAGCAGGCGCTGCGCGATCCGCGCATGCGCATCCTGCTGTTCCTGGCGCCGATCGTGCAGCTCGTTCTGTTCGGCGTCGCGATCTCGAACGACGTCAAGAACATCAACCTGTGGGTACAGTTGGATTCCGGGGACACCGTGTTGCAGCACGTATACGAGCGCGCCCTCGCCAGCCGCTGGTTCCTGCCCGTCGACGCCGGTCGCAACAGCGATCCGTTTGAGCTGCTGCGCGCCGGGAAAATCGACGCTGCCGTCATTCCGCCGCCGGGCGGGCTGACGCGTGCCATCGCGCGCGGCGACGCGGACCTGCAGCTGCTGGTGAACGCCACCAACGTGCTCCAGGCGCAGTCGATCGACAGCTACTTGCGCAACATCGTCATGCGGGTAGTGGCGGAAGATCTGCGGCTCGAGCCGCCGGAGCCGCCGATCCGGTTCGACACGCGCGTGTTGTACAACGCCACGCTCGAGACCTCGTATTTCATGGTCCCGGGCGTGATGGCCATGCTGATGATCATCAACACGATGATTCTGACCAGCATGTCGATCAGTCGCGAGAAGGAGATGGGGACGTTCGAGATGCTGATCTCGGCGCCGGTCACGGTCTCGGAGGTGGTATTCGGCAAGACCATCCCGTACATGGTGCTCGGCATGGCCACTTTGCCGCTGATCCTGGGCGTGGCGGTGATTGGATTCCACGTGCCCATGCGCGGATCGCTCGTGATGTTGACGATTGCCTCGCTGGCCTTCGTTTGCACGGCGGTAGCCATCGGCACGCTGATCTCGACATTCGCGCAGAACCAGCAGCAGTCGATGATGGGCGGTTTCTTGTTCCTGTTCCCGGCGGTCCTGCTCTCGGGCCTGTTCTTCCCGATCGAGAACATGCCTCTCGCCATGAAGTGGATGGCCTACGTTGACCCCGTGACCCACTACCTGGCGCTGCTACGCAACATCATGCTTAAGGGCGGGGAACTCGATATCGCGCTGCAGCACATCGGCATCCTCACGCTCATGGCCCTGGTCTCGGGCTATATCAGCTTCAAGCGCTTTCACACGACGCTGCAATAAGCGGGCACGGACCGCCCGGCGCGCCGGCGCCGGAACACGGACGCGACCGTCAGCGGGTTTTCAGCGCGCGCTGCATCTCCCGGTCGGATTCGCGCTTCTTGAGGTCGGCGCGCTTGTCGTGCGCCTGCTTGCCCTTGGCCAGGCCGATCTCCAGCTTGGCGCGGCCGCGTTGCCAGTAGAGCTGCAGCGGGATGAGGGTGTAGCCCTTGCGCTCGGTGGCGCCGATCAGCTTGTTCAGTTCCTCGCGGTGCAGCAGCAGCTTGCGGGTGCGCGTGGGATTTGCCTTGATATGTGTCGAAGTCGAGGTGAGCGGCGAGAAATGCGTGCCCACCAGGAACGCCTCGTTGTGCTCGATCACGACGTAGCCTTCCTTGAGCTGCGCGCGTCCGGCGCGCAGACACTTGACCTCCCAGCCCTGGAGCACGAGCCCGGCCTCGAACTTCTGCTCGATGAAATAATCGTGCCAGGCCTTGCGGTTCTGGGCGATGACGGGACCGTGCGAGGTTTCTTTTTTCTTGGTCATCGGCGATCAAGCTGACATCGGCGCAGACATGGTGTGGAAATCGATCGCCGGCAATGGCCTATGCTTAATATAAGGAATCGGCATCGTGAGGATGCGTGTGAATCCGTTTGTCGGTGGACGCCCTGCGTTGAGTATGCCACATTCTCGCCCCGTGCGAGAGAAAGCCAGCACTGTTCCGGTGACGAAGAGACGATGATTCCGACCCACAAACATCCGGCGCGTCGCGATCCCTTGCGCAGTGGCAGAAAAACCGTGCACGAACGCTGGTCCTCGCCGGGCATATTCGTGCTGGCGGCCGGCGGCGCGGCGATTGGTTTCAACAATTTCTGGCAGTTCCCACAGCTGGCCGCGCAGTACGGCGGCGGAGCGTTCCTGATCGTTTATCTGCTGTGCCTGCTGATCATCGGCCTGCCGCTGCTCATGGCGGAGTACATGCTGGGCCGCAGCGGGCGCGCGTCGCCGGTCGCGGCCTTCCGCTTCCTGGCGCAGCGCGTGCGCGGCAGTCGCCTGTGGATCGTGGTGGGCGCGATGGGCGTGCTCAGCGTGTTCCTGATTCTTTCCTATCTCAGCGTCATCGCCGGCTGGGTGATTGCCTATACCTTGCGCGCGGCATCCGGCGTTTTTGTCGGCCTCACGGAGGACGGGATGGGCGCCCAGTTCGCGCAACTCGTGAAGGATCCCGAGAAACAGCTTTTCTGGCACACATTGTTCATGACCATGACCATGGTCATGGTCAGCCGCGGTGTGCGTCATGGTCTCGAGGCGCTAGCACGTTACGTCATGCCGCTGCTGCTGACCATGCTGCTGGTTCTGACGGGTTACGCCGCGACCACGGACGCCTTCGCGCACGCCGCCAGCATGTTATTCCTGCCGGACTTTTCCCGGCTGTCGGGCGCGGGTGTGCTCGCGGCCATGAGCCATGCTTTTTTCAGCCTGGGACTGGGTGGCGGCGCGATGCTGATGTACGGCGCCTATCTCAACGTCGAGGCCAGGATTCCACGGCTGTCGCTCTATGTCGTCGGCATAGATACATTCACCTCCCTGGCCGTCAGTCTCATGGTGTTTTCCGTGCTGTCCGCCGCCGGCGTGGCGCTGTCCTCCGGTCCGAGTCTCGTGTTCCAGTCGCTGCCGCTGGCGTTCGATCATCTCCCCTATGGCCGCGTGTTCGTCACGCTGTTTCTCGCGCTGCTGGTGCTCGCCGCGTGGACCTCGGCGATCTCGCTGGCGGAGCCGGTTATGGTGTGGCTGAGCGAGCGCTTCGGCATGAGCCTGCGGAATTCCGCGCTCTTGTGCGGTGTCGGAGCCTGGGCCCTGGGAGTGGTGACGATTCTCTCGTTCAACAACTGGGCGTTTTCGTTCAAGTTTCTTGGGATCGTCAAGACAATGGGATTTTTCGATGTCATGCAGATCTTGACCGCGCAGGTGCTGCTGCCCGTTTCTGGTATTCTGATCGCGCTGTTTGTCGGCTGGGTGCTCAAACCCGAGACCACGCGCGAGGTGCTGCACGTGCGGCCGTCCTGGCTTTATCCCGCGTGGTTGTGGCTGTTGCGCCTGGTGATTCCGGCGCTGTTGCTGATCGTGCTGTTCAATCTTCCCGACCTGTTCGCATGACCACGATTCACCGCTCGGCGATTGTTCCCTACAGCGCGCACCAGATGTTCGAGCTGGTGGCGGACATTCCTTCCTATCCGAAATTTCTGCCGTGGTGCGGCGGCGCGCGCATCAACTCCACCCAGGGCGATGAAGTGATCGCCGCCATCGACATCGCCTACAGTGGCGTGCACCGGACCTTCTCCACGCGCAATCTGCTGCAACGCGACAAGATGATGGAGATACAGTTGCTCGAAGGACCGTTCAGCTACTTGCAGGGTTTCTGGCAGTTCAAGGCGCTGGACGAGCAATCCTGCAAGATTTCCCTCGACCTGGAATTCGATGTCGCGAACCGGATCGTGGGCCTGGCGCTGACGCCGGTATTCTCGAATATCGCGAACCAGCTGGTGGATCGCTTCCACCGGCGCGCGACGGAGCTGTACGGCAAACCGGCATGAGCACGGAACAAACCTGGCGCGTGGAAGTCGCCTACGCCACGCCTGCCCGCCAGGAGGTGATCGAAGTGTCCGTGCGTCCCGGCGCGACGCTGGAGCAGGTCATCCGCGCGTCAGGCATGCTCGCGCGGTTTCCGGAAATCGACCTGACGCGCCAGCGCGTGGGCATATTCGGCGTGATCGCGCATCTGCAGGATGCTGTGCATGACGGCGATCGCGTGGAGATTTACCGGCCGTTGGTGGCCGACCCGAAAGAGGCGAGGCGAATGCGAGCCAGGAGCAGGACGACCGCGAAGCGTTGAGCAGGGGCCCCACGATAGTGGGGATGCGACCGCTGAGCGGTATGTAGTGCGCCGGATGTCTGTGATCGTTGTTGTCGCCTCCGCTGCCCGATCCCGCTTCGCGGGTCCCTCGGGCAACGCTCCGGCGCCACCCACCACGAAGTGAGTGGGGATGCGACCGTAGCGAGTCGTTCGCGGCCGCCGGAAAGGACCGAGCGACAGCAGGCGAGACAGGTAATTCATGTACGGCATTCTCGCAGCCCCACCGGTGCGAGTACGAGCGGTACGCAGCAGAAAAAAACTATAACACGCGCAAGCGGGTGACGTCGGACTTAGCCGGCGCCTTGCCGGGCGCCGGTTTGGCGGCGGATTCCTTGGTCGCCGGATTGCCGGACTTGATCTGTGTATCGCCTTGCACCGCGATCAGCAAATCATTCTTGAAAACCACCGTCACACGCTGGCTTTCACCGGAAGTCTCGTTGGAGCGTCGCAGATAATAGTAATAATCCCAGCGATTCGGATGAAAAGGATCGGTGATGAGCGGTGTTCCCATGACGAAGCGCACCTGGCTGGGAGTCATGCCGGGCCTCAGCTTATCGATCATTTCCTGTGTGACGACATTGCCCTGCTGGACTTCAACCTTGTAGACCGAGAGGCATCCGGTAAGCAGTAACGCAAGAATTGCCGCAAAAAGCACATGACGCATGGTTTTGAAACTCATCTATAGGTGATTAACGCCGGCGCGATGATAACCCAGAAAGGTTTTCCGGGTATACTCATGGCGTGGACCTGGAAGGGATGACGTGCATGAACACCACGCGCAATACCAATACCGGCGGTGCCGAGCTCAAGAAGGCCGGGCTCAAGGCGACATTGCCGCGCCTCAAGATTCTGAGCATTCTTGAAGCGGCCGGGCATCCGCACATGTCCGCCGAGGAGGTCTACAAGGAACTCCTGAAAGTGGGTGAAGAGGTTGGACTGGCGACGGTCTACCGCGTGCTGACCCAATTTGAGGCCGCGGGTCTGGTGATCCGGCATAATTTCGAAGGCGGGCATTCCGTGTTCGAGATCAACCAGGGCAGTCATCACGATCACATGGTGTGTCTCGAGTGCGGCAAGGTGTTCGAGTTTTATGACACCGCGATCGAAGACCGCCAGCACAAGATCGCCGAGAAGGCCGGGTTTCACATCGACGATCACTCGCTGTATCTCTACGGCGTGTGCGAGGGCATGAAGAAGCACGGGAAGTGCTCCAAGAAATAATGAGACTCTGACCGACTCCCCCTCTCCCGCGATAGCGGGAGAGGGCAAGGGGTGAGGGTACAACATCCGTGCGCTGCGCTACGGCTCAGCTCCGCTTCACCTTGCCGCCCATGGCCCAGGCGAACACGATCCCGCAGGCTGCCAGGGCCCAGACCACCACCGCGCCCGAGGGCAGATCGAGTAGCGCCGACAACGCCAGCCCAATGGCATAGCCCAGCACGCCGACGGAGTAGCCGATCGCGAGCCGCCGGCGCGCAACGTGAAAACGGCTCGCCAGCGCCGGGATGATCAGGCTGGCGAACACCAGATACACGCCGACCAGCTGTACCGACGCCGTCACGGCAAGCGCGAACATCGCGTAGAACCCGATACGGCCCAGGCGCTTGCCCGCTCCGAACCAGAGCGCGAGGATTATCGCGGTGAGCAGCGTTACCGGTAGCAGCTGCTGGTAGCTCACCCACAGAATCTGACCGACCAGTAAATCCTTTAGATGCTCGCCGCCGTGCGGGTTGTTCGCGAGCAGCAGGATGCCGGCGCAGGCGGCGAGCACGAATAGCACGCCGATCAAAGCCTCCTGCACTTCGGGCCAGCGCTTTTCCGTGAGCGTGAGCAGCAGCGCGCCGAGGAGTGCCGCGCCCACGGCCGCGATCTGTACCGCGAAACCCTGTGGCTCCCAGCCCATGCCGTCGGCGGCGATCACGCCGAGCCCGGCGATCTGCGCGATCGCGAGATCGATGAAAACGATCCCGCGCGCCAGCACTTGCTGGCCCATGGGCACGTGCGTGGCCAGCACCAGCAGGCCAGCGAAAAACGCTGGCCCTAGGATGCTGATATCGAGTGCATCGAGGTTCATTTCAGTGCTCCCAGCAACTGCTGCACAGTGTTGTCGAAGAGGCTGAACAGATCTTTGGCCTTGTCGTTGCCGCCCACGGAGTAGGGCAATGTGACGACGGGAATCTTGGCGCGCCCGGCGAGCCACTCCGAAGCGCGATCGTTACTGTAGGCCGCGCGTAGAATCATCTTTGCCGGTTCGCGTTGCAGTTGTTCCAGGACTTCGGTGAGATGGGCACTGGTGGGCTCCACGCCCGGCTTGGGTTCGAGCGCCGCTACTTCGCGCAGGCCCAGCCAGTGTTCGAGGTAGGGGAATCCCTTGTGCTGCACCACCACGGTTACGCCCTTGAGCGGCGCGGCCTGCTGCTCCCAGCGTTTGATCGCGGTTTCCCAGCGCGGTACGAAGTCGCGGTAACGCGCCTGATAATAGGCCGCGCTGGCGGGATCGATATCGGCCAGGCGCTGGACGAGCGCCGTAGCCACGCGGCCGATATTGCGCGGATCGGTCTGGATGTGCGGATTGCCCGCGGCGTGTACGTCGCCCTCGGCGCGGTCGAGGCGCGTCGGGACTTCCAGTTTCTGCACGTAATTTGCGGCCTCAAAATAACCGGGCTTGCCCGGCTGAACGGCGCTGTTGCCCGACTGACGCAGCACGATCGGTAGCCAGCCGATCTCCAGTTCCGCGCCGGTGCACACCACAAGATCGGCGCGCCGCGCCTGCGCCAGCAGGCTCGGTTTGGCCTGTATCTGGTGCGGGTCCTGCAGCGCGCTGGTCGCGACATAAACCGTGACACGGTCGCCGCCCAGTTCCTGGGCCAGTGCGCCCCATTCGGGTTCGCAGGCGAAGACGTTGAGTGCCGCGGCGGCAAACGGACTGAACGCGAGCGTCGCCGCGGACAGTAGCAGCTTGAGAACGTTTTTCATGAGCTCCCTCCGTGAATCAATATTGATGCGCGCCATGGGCGCCGAGACTCATCTGGTACTGCACGAACCATTGATTGTCGGTGACGTCCTGGCGCGATTTGTCCTGGGCGAATTGCAAGCGGATGCGACTGAATTCGCTCGGGTTGTAGTCCACCATGACGCTGTTCTTCGACGGATTGAAATCCGGTTGCATCAGATTCGCGCTGTTTGACGAATAGTCCACCGTGCCCTGATCGAGCCGCTCGGTGCGCAGTCCGACGCGCCAGTACGGCATGAACTGGTAAATGCCCTGCAGATACCAGCCGGATTGCCTGGAATCGTACGACGACGTGCTCGTGGCTCCGAGCGCGCCGTCCGAATCGTAGGTAAGATCGCCATTATCGTGCCGGCGCAGGTACTCCGCTTGCAGCTTGAAGTTGGTATAGACCGGATTGCCGTTCGGCGCGTATTTCCACACGAAGTCGGCGATCCACAGGCGGGTGTCGCCGCTGAAAGTGTTGATGACGGTATTCCCGGAAATATTGGTGCCGGAGAACTCCTGGTTCTGCGGCGAGGTTTCCAATACCGAAACACCCGCACGCCAACTATGACTCGCGCCGATATCTCCGCCGGTATGAGCGAAAAGAGTTCCGGCGCCAGAACCGTTCTTGTCGCGATCGCTGCCGGGATAGGGACGGCCGCGCCCGAGTTCCGCGCCAAGCTCGAGGAAAGTGTCAGTCGGTGCGAGCCATTTCACCTGCACTGCATCGTCGCCGAACTGTGTGCCGAGAAACGCCTGGTAGGCGAGCGGGGCGTCCGTGAAGTCCCAGGTGTGGGCGTGCTGTGAATTGAGATAACCGATGCCCGAGAAAAACCGCCCGGCCTTGACGGTAAAGCCGTTCGACAGCGCGATGGTCTGGATGAACGCTTCTTCCACCGATGCCGTGTCGTCCGGAGCTATCGCATAGGTCAGCATGCCGTAGAAATACGGGTCAATGTTGGCGGAGATGGCAAGCTCGCTCTCGGCGAGGCTGAATCCACGCTGGCCCGGGCCGATCTCGACGTCAGACGGCACCGGAAAACCGGTGATGTGATAATTCGCCGGGTCCTGCGAGAGATTGATGTAGATACCCGAGAGAATCAACGAGATCGCCGGATTGAAGCTGTTCACGGACGAGGCGGGCGACGGTGCCGGGGGCGCGGACTCCAGTTGCTTGACGCGCTCCTCGAGCTCGCGCAAGCGCTCCTGATCGTTATGCTTGTCCGCTCCCGGGTCCGACGAGGTGTCTGGCGGGGCGGCCAGCACCGCGCCGGGCATGACGAGCGCCAGCACGGCCATGGCGAAAAGTTTTCTGAAATACATCAGGCTTTCTCCGGAATAGATAAAGAGACGAGAACCTTGCTTATGCAAGGCATGTGCACGGACATTGCCCGCGCACGCTCGTGACGGCAATCAGATTTCGGAGAGGAGCGGCGGAGCGCGCGCTGAAAAAACCGGAACTGGCTGGAAGCGGGTTGCTGGCTGCGAGACCGGGAGACAAGCGCTGAAAGAACCGGGAGCAACGAACACGAATGGCGCGGAGACGGGCGTTTTGCCCAGATGATCCGAGAACTGGCAGAGCGCGCAGGGCGATCCCAGATTCTGAAGCTGGTGTTCCAGCTCGTGCGCGAGCGCTCCCGCTTCCACGAACAGCAGGAACAGCACAAACACCCAGGCGCGACATCCGGTTACGTGTTTGGTGATTCCTTGCGCCATGGAAAGAAACTATTTGATTTCCAGCAACACCGCGGTTTCGTCGCAGTTGTTGAATTTGTAGCATTTGACGCAAATGCCCCAGACTTTCTCCGGCAGCGTGTCTTTGGACACGGTCTTGAAACCGAGCTTGTGGAAAAACGGCGCCACGTAGGTCAGCGCCATCAGGCGCTTGAGCCCGATAACGCGCGCTTCCTCGCTGATCCGTTCCACCAGCATCCTGCCGAATCCCTGGCCCTTGAATTCATCGTCCACCACCAGGCTTCTGACCTCGCCGAGATTTTCCGTGAAGATTTCGAGCGCGCCGCAGGCGGCGACCTTGCCCGCCACCTCGATGACGAAAAAATCGCGCAGATGACGATACAGTTCGTTCATGGTTCTGGGCAACAAGTTGCCCTGCGTGGCGTAGATTTCGAGCAGGTGGTGGATGTAAGGGACGTCGCCGATCGCCGCCGGCCGTATGATCGGCGTGACGCTCGCAACGGCGCGGCTCAGGTCAGGCTGAGGCACGGCTGAGCATGTCCTTGGCATGAGCCAGGGTCTGTTTGCTGATTTCCACGCCGCCAATCATACGCGCGATTTCGAGAGTGCGCTCGCGCGCATCGAGCGGTGCCGCCTCCGCCGTCGTGGTCTTGCCTGCGGTGCGCTTGCGCACTTGCACGTGCTGCGTCCCCTGGGCCGCGACCTGGGCCAGGTGCGTGATGCACAGCACCTGTCGCGCCTGGCCGAGCGCGCGCAATTTTCGTCCCACCACTTCCGCCACCCGACCGCCGATGCCGACGTCGACTTCATCGAAAATCATCGTCGGGATTCGCCCGGTGCCGGCGAGCACCACCTGCAGCGCCAGGCTGATGCGCGACAGCTCGCCGCCCGAGGCGACCTTGGCCAGCGGCCGCGCCGGCTGCCCCGCGTTGGCGCTGACCTGGAACTCGACGCGCTCCAGGCCCTGGGCGCTGGTTTCGCCCTCGGCCAGCGCGGTCAGCGTGACTTCGAATTTTCCACCCGGCATGCCGAGCTCCTGCATTTCGTCGCTCACCGCACGCGCGAGTTTTTTTGCCGCCGCTTCGCGTCGGCGCGAGACGTCCTTGGCGGCCTTGAAATAGGCGGCGCGCGCCGTGGCCAGATTTTCCTCGAGCTTGCCGAGATTGACGTCGTAATTTTCGATGTCATCCAGTTCCGCGCGCAGCCGCGCGTGCACCGCGGGCAGCTCTTCGGGTTTGATCTTGTGCTTGCGCGCCAGGTCGTGAACCGTGGACAGGCGGCGCTCGACGGTTTGCAGGCGCGCCGGATCGAGTTCCAGACTGTCGAGATAATGGTTGAGACGTCCGCCGGCCTCGTCGACTTGAATCGCGGCTTCGTTTAGCAGCGCGACGATCTCGCCGAGCTTGGAATCGTATTGCGCCAGCGTTTCCAGCCGGTTGAGCGCGCGCGCCAGTTGCCGCGATATCGCCAGTTCCTCGTCTTCCTGCACCGCCTGGGCCACGGCCTGCACGCCTTCGATGAGTTCGGCGCCGTTGGCCAGCCGCGCGTGCTCCTCCTCGAGCGCGGGAATCTCGTCGGCGGCCAGCCCCAGCGCGTCCAGTTCGCGCACCTGAAAGCGCAGCAATTCGGTGCGGGCCTCGCGGTCCGCGGTCTGTTGTTTCAGCGATTCGAGGCGTTCGTGCAGCGATTGCATTTCGCGATACTGGCCGGCGAGAGCGAGAACAGAATCTTCCAGTCCGGCGAAATCGTCGAGGATCTGGCGTTGCGCGTCGCGCCGCAGCAGCGACTGATGTTCGTGCTGGCCGTGCACGTCGACGAGGTATTCGCCGAGTTCTCGCAGCATCTGGATCGGCATCGGCCGGCCGTTGATGAATCCGCGCGACGGCTTGTCGGCCTCGACCACGCGCCGCAGCAGGCACTCCTGATCCTCGAAGAGGTCGTGTTCCTTGAGC
>DATICK010000255.1:0-2246 GCA_035456865.1 Sulfuricaulis sp. | reverse complement strand
ATGAGCCAGCCGCAACTCATTCTTTTTGCCAAACAACCTGTACCCGGCGAGGTCAAGACCCGCCTGCAACCGGATTACAGTCCGGAGCGAGCCGCGGAGATCGCCGCGTTTCTGATTCGTGCAACGGTCGAGCTGGCGGTTTCCGCCTGGCCGGGCGACATTGCGTTGCATGCCTGGCCCGATGTCGACCATCCGCTGTTTCAGGGACTCGCGCGCGAATTTCACATCCGCCTCGCCCCGCAGGCCGGCGGCGATCTGGGTGCCAGGATGCTGAGCGCGCTGCGCGAAGGCGTGGAACGCCACGGATGTGCCGCGGTGATGGGTTGCGATGTGCCGCACTGCGGTTGGGATGTCCTCGATCAGGCCAACGACTGGCTCGCGCGCGGAAAAAACGTCCTCGGGCCGACCGAAGACGGCGGCTATTATTTTATCGGCTTGCAGGAGGCGCGGCCCGAACTTTTCGAAAACATGCCATGGGGCAGCAGGCAAGTGCTGCCCATGACGCTAGCCCGCGCCGAAGCGTTGGGCATGGAGTTCGATCTGTTGGCGAAACTCAGGGATATCGATACGGCGCGCGATCTGTGGCTGATCGCGCAAAAGTACGAGCCGCTACGACGGTTTTTGTAAAAGCTGTCTCAAAACCGTCGCGAGCGACCGTTAGCCGGGTGAGGACGGAGCGCAGGAACCGGAGTGGACACGGCAGTCCATGAGGATTCCGAGCACCGCCCGATCCCGGATCACGGACGCGCAGCAGGTTTTGGGACAGCTTTTAGTCAGGCCAGCGCGCCGCCGCAGCTACTGCCGGCGCCGGCGGTGCAGCCGAAACAGTGGGAATCCACTGCGACCGGTGCGGCGTCGAGATCCTGGATTTCAATGTCCCACAAATACCGCGGCGGCCTGTCGCCGAGCGGAAGGTCGAGCATCTGGTTGAAATCGCAGTCGTACACACGTCCGCGCCAGTCCACGCTGACGAGATGCCGGCACATGAGACCCGGCACGGTCGCGGGATTGAAATTTTCCTCCAGTAATTGCATGTATTTTTCATACTGGCCCGTGCGTTCGAGGAAGTGCGCGAAGCGGTTGATTGGCAGGTTGGTGAGTGTCCTCAGGCGCGAGAAGACAATGCCATGATCATCTTGTAAACGTTGTTTGTAGTCCGCCTCGAGTTTCTCCTGGGCACCGGGGAGAAACGCGCCGCCGGGGTTGTAAACCACGTCCAGCACCAAGGTCGCCTCGCGCCCGTAACCGGCGTCATTCAGCCGTTTCAATGCCTCGATGCTTTTTTCGAAAACGCCGTCGCCACGCTGGGCATCCACGTTAACCTGCGTGTAACAGGGCAGGGAACAGACCAGGCGGATTTTCCGCTGCGCGTACCACGATGCCAGGTCATTCTGCCCGGGTTCGAGCAGCACGGTGAGATTGCAGCGCGAAGTGACCTGCTTGCCGAGCGCCAGGAAGCTGTCCACCAGGCGGCGAAAATGCGGATTGACTTCCGGCGCCCCGCCGGTGATGTCAACCTCCGTGATGCCGGCGGCTTTCGCCCAGGTGAGAATTTTCTCCATGGTTTCCCATGTCATGATCTCGGTGCGCTTGGGACCGGCATCCACGTGGCAATGATTACAGGCCTGATTGCACAAGCGCCCGACATTGATCTGCAGCTCACGCAGCCGCTCGCGGCGCAGCGGGCCGAACCCATGGGCGCCGAGGGCGCGGGCGAACGACGGCGCGGCGGCGGGCTGGAGTTTGACGGCAATCCGGTTCATGGCGGGGATTATTTTCCCATCCAATGACGGCGGATGAAATAGTCGATGGAGATTTTTCCCGGACCATGCAGCAGCGGGATCAGCAACAGAATCCCCCAATAGACATGATCCTTGAGGCCGACCTCGTTGAGGGCGGGATAGGAAATCACCGCCATGATGTTGAATATGAACAATACCCCGGCGCTGAAACGCCCCGCCAGCCCGAGCGCCAGGAACACGGGAAAGATCAATTCCACGCCGGTGCCCAGAACAGCGGCCGCGTACGGCGAGAGCAGCGGGACATGAAATTCATTTGTGAACAGGTCGACCGTCATTTCCCAGTCTTTCAGGGACTCGACGCCTGATTTCCAGAAAACGTCGGCGACCCACAGGCGCACGCCGAGATCTATCAGTGGTTGCAGGGAATCGAGTCCCTTGATGACCGGCACAACCCATTGTGCGGTTCTTTGAACCAGTGTCATGACTCCTCCGTGCGGCAAGACG
>DATICK010000254.1:0-4703 GCA_035456865.1 Sulfuricaulis sp. | reverse complement strand
CCTCTTGCCACAGCTGCGTCGCGTGCTCGCCCACCACGGGCAAGCCCGCCAGCCAGGACGGTGGCGGCGGCACCTTGAACTCGCTCAAGGCCTTGGTCCACTCGGCGATCACATCGACATTGGCCACAATCGTGCCGATGGCCGCCGAGAACGGTAGGATCAACAGCAGCAATAACACCAGCGTCATGACTGTCACCGCGAGCCCACGCCGTCCTCCGAGTGCAGCCTGAACCGCGCGCATCAATGGCCAGGTCGCCACCACAATCATGACCGCCCAGATCAGCGCCCCGAGAAACGGACGCAGCACCCAGAAGGAAACTCCGATGAGCCCGCCGATAAACAGCACCGCGAGTACGGTTCGGGTGAGATCGCGCTGGACGTCGGGCATGTTGAACGGCTCCTTAAGCGTCGCGGGTATGTTACCCGAGGGTGTCGCTTAACCATAGTGTCGGGGAAGGGGTACACATATGTCTGAACCGGCCCCGATGAAATAGACGCTTCGATAAAGCAAATTACATGTTGTTATTATCCCGCGCTTTTAAAAAGTGGGGCGCTGAGATTTTTTCCTAAATGCCCCTCCCCCTTTCGATCAAGGAGAGCGGGGGGTACAGCTTTTATTTCGACGCAGTGCTTGGCGCAGGTGTTGCCGCCGGCGCCGGCTTGCTTTCTGGTGCAGCGAGGCCCTCTTTATACTCACTACTGCTGATCTCCTTCACTTCCGAACTCTGAAGCGTAACGGTGCTCTTGCTGCGAGCATCCTTCAGCTTCACTACGCCGCTCCTGTCGCTATCAATTTTATCCGTGTAATAAACTCTGCCCGATTGCGGGTCCGTCACCTTGTAATAGGAAGCACAACCCGCTGCAAGAAGAACACATCCGAAGATGACAACAAACCATCCGTTCGCGATAAACCGTTTCATGACATTATCTCCTTTCTTTAATTTAGGACCTTATCCAAGCATGACTCGTGTTCTCATGTTTACATCTCAGCCCAAACAATAATGGAAAAGAATAAGCTATTTTTATCATTTTTATCATCCGACAGTACGTAATCATCTCACCCCCACCTGCGGTGTTTCAGAGCGCATCAGAACGCGAACGTAAAACTGATCTCCGGGTAGGTATCAGTGCAATCGATGTAGCGGGACGTGTCACAATCGCGATAGGACTCGTACACGACCCCGACACCAATGTTGGCGTTGCGCCCGGCGGCGAGGTAGACGCCGGCGCGGCCGCCGATGGAGTCGAGATCCGGCAAGTTGTCAATGTAGGTGCGGCTATAGAACGCACCGAGATAGGGCGACACGCGCGGCACCTGGTAGAACACGTATTGCACCGATGGCGTGAGCTTGGTGATGCCGGGATCGCCGCCGGTCCAGGATTCGGCGGACAGACCGATATTGAGCCCGTCGACCAGATAATAACTGGCGCCCACACCGAGAACGAAGTAGCTGTCATTGAAGGCAGAGCCACTGCCGCCGAACACTGCCAGATGGGTGCGTCCCCGGCTGAACACACCGGCGACATCGGCGGCCATGACTGGCGCGGCGGCGATGGCGGCGAGCACGGCGGTGATGAGGGTGGTGCCGGTCTTGGTCATGATCAGGTCTCCATTTGTTTTGGGCGTGCGATCCGGTGTCGTTCCGCCCACCGCTTACGCCTTGCCGAGCCGGTGCGGTGCGTACAGGTAATACACCAACGGAAACACAAATTTAAGGTCAACACCATTAGTGCTTCGTTAGAATAAACGCCTCTTTTCTGAAAAGCCACCCGTATTCAAAAGACTGTTCGCCCCGGCAACGCCACTAGACAGTACTCGATCAGGCAGTCCAGCCGAGAAAGAGCGGCAATTCCGGGCAACGACGTAGTTTGCGTCGTGGCGGTTATTCAAACAAGCGCTCAACTGTCCCCGGTAATAAGTTCACCGGTTTGCCGATTCTGGTATCGCTACCGTATTTTTTACCGAAACGTGTGGCGCGTGCCGCCCGCGACGAGCACGATCACGAATTTGTGAACCCGGGCCATGGACGGTGACTTCCAGGGAAAAGGGTGTTTATACTTCTAGGCCCTGCTCGAACCCGCGACGATGCCCGCCTCGCACGACAAGACGAACCGATGTACCGCCGCGTGCCTGCGCAGCTTGTGGTTCGCAACGCTGCTGGTCGCATGGCCGGCGGCCGCAATCGAGGTCGTGGTCGAAGGTCTGCCGGTGGCGCTGCGCAAGCCGGTGCTCGAGCAGCTCAGCATCGAGCAACAAAAGAATGAGTCCAATCTAAGCCCAGCCGCGATCCGCGCCTTGCACAAGCGCGCCGCGGAGGAGATTCGCGCGGCCCTGCTGCCGCGCGGCTACTATCGCGCCCAAGTGACGGCGAAGCTCACGAGCGGTGAGCAAGGTTTCGTGGCACGCTATCGCGTGGAGCTGGGAGAGGCGCTGCGCATCGGCGAACTCGACCTGCAGGTCACCGGTAATGGCCTGGCCGATCCCGCCATCGCTGCATTGCTCAAGAACTTTCCGCTGCGTCAGGGCGAGGTGCTCGATCACGAACGCTACGAGGCGGCGAAGGCGCGCCTTACGCGCCTCGGCGCCGAACGCGGCTACCTCGACGCTACGCTCACACGCCACACGGTGCAGGTTGACCTCGAGGCCTATACGGCGAGCGTGGCGCTGCACTACCAGACCGGTGCGCGCTACCGCTTCGGCTCCGTGCAATTCGAACCCGGCAGCGGCCTCGACCCGGAGCTGCTAGCGCGCTACGTACCGTTCGCTCCCGGCGAACCATTCGACGCCGAGCAGCTCATCGAACTGAGGCGTGGTCTGGTCAACAGTGATTACTTCCAGCAGATCGAGGTGACGCCGCGGCGCGATCTCGCGATCGACACCGAGGTGCCGATCGTGGTGAAGCTTGTGCCGCGGCCGCCCAACAAATACACACTCGGTCTCGGCTACGGCACCGATACCGGGGTGCGCGGCAAAGTCGGCTGGGAGCGCCGCCAGCTCAACGAAGCCGGCCATCGACTCGCCACCGAGCTCAATGCCTCGCAGGTGCGGACCGATCTCACCGCCAGCTATCTCATCCCGGTGCGCGACCCGCGCACCGATCAGTTGTCGTACAACGTCGGCGCCATTGACGAACACCCCGATACCAGCGACAGCCGACGCTACACCGCCGGGGTCGCGTACACGCATGCCGGTGGTCAATGGAGCCTGACCGAGGGCCGCATCGCCGGCTGGCGCAGCACCTACGGCCTGAGCTACGAGCACGAGACCTGGGAGACCGGTAACGAGAGCGGGCAGACGACACTGCTGATGCCAAATGCGAGCTGGCTGTACCTCAAAACCGACAACCGGCTCGTCAGCACCCGCGGCTGGCGCGCCCAGCTCGACCTGCGCGGCGCAAATGCGGCGATCTCCTCGGACGTGACCTTCGGGCAGGCGCGCGCTCAGACCAAAGTCATCGAGCCACTCGGGGCGCGCGGCCGGGTGGTGGCGCGCCTCGACGTCGGCGCTACCTGGATCAATGATTTCTCGACGTTGCCCTCGAGCCTGCGCTTCTACGCCGGTGGTGACCAGAGCGTGCGCGGCTACGCCTACAACTCCCTCGGCCCCGAGGATGAGAACGGTGATGTCATCGGTGGACCGTACCTGCTGGTCGGCAGCGTCGAGTACGAACACCGTATTCTCGAGAAGTGGAGCCTGGCCACGTTCTTCGATATCGGCAACGCCGTGGACAGCTTCGACGGACCTTATTTCAACGGTGCCGGCGTGGGCGTACACTGGAGATCTCCCATTGGGCTGATCCGCCTGGACGTCGCTTGGGCGCTTACGCTCGAAGATCGGCCGTGGCGCGTACATTTCGTCATCGGGCCCGAACTGTGAAGCGCAGACTGCTCATCATCGCCGCTGTCGTCGCTATCGTCACGCTCGCACTGACGGCGCTGCTCACGAGCGAGGCCGGTCTGCAGTGGGCGTTCGCACGCGCTGCCGCACTCGCCTCGGGAGAGTTGCGAGTGCAAGCGCTGCAAGGCAACCTGCTCGGCCCGATCCGCGCGCGCGGCATTGTGTATCGCGACGCGCGCACCGAATTGCACATCGGCGAACTCGTGCTCGACTGGCAACCCGGCGCGCTGCTGCGCGCGACCTGGCACATCACGCGCCTCGAGCTCGACGATGTGCAACTGCAGCGACGCAGCACGCCGGCGAGTAACGCGCCCGCGCCACGGCTATCGCTGCCACTCGCCGTGGAGCTGGATGCCGTCCGGCTCACGCACGCCACCTTTACTATCGACGATACAGACCCGGTGACGCAGGTGCGTGCGGAGCTGAGCGGCAGCGGACACGACACTCGCGTGCGGTTGACGCAATTCACACTCGAGACCGAACATTACTCCGTTGCCGCCGCGGGACAGATCGACCTCGCCCCACCCTACCCGGTCGATCTCGATCTGCGCTGGTCGGTGCGCGTTCCGTCGCTCGCGCCGCTCACCGGTCACGGCTGGCTGCGCGGCGACAATCGCCGGCTCGCAACCGAACAGCAACTCGCGCCACCGTGGAGCGCACAGTTGAACGCCTCGGCAACCGATGTGCTTGGCGCGTCGAGCTGGAACGCGACGCTCGCGACCGCCGACCTCGATCCGGCCACCTGGCGTCATGGCTGGCCGGCGGCCATGCTGCGCGCGCGCATCGAGGCACAGGGCGACCGCCG
>DATICK010000253.1:0-3520 GCA_035456865.1 Sulfuricaulis sp. | reverse complement strand
TAAATTTCTGCCCCTCCATAGCGCGCCAACGAGCATAGCGACCGGAGATAACCATGATCCTGCATGTACTTCCCCTTCCGCCGCATTACGATCCAGCGCGCGCGGATTCTGCCTGGCGGGTTCCGTACCAGGAGCGCGCTGTCCAGGCCGAGCAGTGGCGTGGCGTGCACGGCATCCCGCCGGCGCACGAAGATCGCGCGCGTCTCGCGTTGCTGATCGTCGACGCCCAGAATACTTTCTGCCTGCCGGAGTTCGAGCTCTTTGTCGGTGGGCGCTCGGGCCGCGGCGCAGTCGAGGACAACCGCCGGTTGGCCGAGTTCATTTACCGCAACCTTGGGGCGATCACGCGCATCATCCCGACTCTGGATACCCATCGGGCCATGCAGATCTTCCACGCGATCTGGCTGGTGGATGCGGACGGCCATCACCCGACGCCGTACACACTGGTCCCGCTCGAGGATATCGAGCGAGGGCGCTGGCGATTCAACCCGGCCACGGCCGCGAGTCTCGGATTCGATCCGGACTACGGCCAGCGCCAGCTCGAACATTACGCCCGCCGGCTGAAGCAGAGTGGCAAGTACAACCTTACGGTCTGGCCCTACCACTCGATGCTCGGCGGCATCGGGCATGCGCTCGTGTCGCTCATCGAGGAAGCGATCTTCTTCCACGGTATCGTGCGCTTCAGCCAGGCGGATTTCCAGATCAAGGGCGACAATCCCCTCACCGAGCACTACTCGGTGCTCGGGGCGGAAGTACGCGACGGCCCCGACGGCGAGCAGATCGCGCGCCGCAACGAGGCGCTGATCGCCGAGCTGCTCTCCTTCGACGCCGTCGTGATCGCCGGTCAGGCCAAGAGTCATTGCGTCGCTTGGACCATTGACGACCTGCTGCGCGGGGTGGAGGAGCGCGACCGGCGTCTTGCCCGCAAGGTATATTTGCTCGAGGACTGCACCTCACCGGTGGTTGTCCCGGGCGCCATCGATTACACGGATGAGGCCGACGCGGCCTTCCACCGCTTCGCTTCCGCCGGCATGCACGTCGTGCGTTCGACCGACCCGATTGCTGGCTGGCCTGATATGCCGATGTAGCGCGCCGGATGTTGTGCGGCGCGGTCCGATCGATCGCGCGGGCACACCACTGTGGTACGAGTGCTCAACGCGTCGCTTTCAGCAATCGTCGCAACTCGGTCAAGCCGCGCGTGTTCAGCACATTCTTCTTTTCCAGCCAGCCGCGCCGGGCCTGACCCACACCATAAGTGAGATTATCGAAGTCCTGGGCGCTGTGGGCATCGGAGTTGATGGCTACGAGTACCTCTTCGTCCCGCGCCATCTGGCAGTATATGTCCAGGAGATCCAGTCGTTCCGGGTGCGCATTGAGTTCGAGAAAACAGCCGCGCTCACGCGCCCGACGTATGATCTTGAGCATGTCCACATCGTATGGCTCGCGCGTATCCAGCAGCCGGCCGGTCGGGTGGGCGAGGATGGTAAAATGCGGATGATCCATGGCGCGCAGAATGCGTTCGGTCTGTTTGGCGCGCGAGAGATTGAACTTGCTGTGCACCGCACCGACCACGAGATCGCATTCGGACAGAACGTCATCCGGCAGATCGAGCGCACCGTCCTCGAGGATGTCCACTTCGATGCCTTTTAACAGAGTGATGTTCCTGAGCTGGTCATTCAGTTTGTCGATCTCGTTCATCTGCTTGCGCAGCTGTTGCGGATCCAGCCCATGCGCCACGGTGAGACGGCGCGAGTGTTCGGTGATGGCGAGGTATTCAAATCCATGCTGGCGCGCGGCGTCGGCCATCTCGCGCAAGGTATGATGCCCGTCGGTGGCCTTGGTGTGGGTGTGGAGGTCGCCCTTGAGATCGGCAAACTCCACCAACTTCGGGAGCTTGCCGGCACGCGCCGCTTCGATCTCGCCGTGGTTTTCGCGCAGCTCGGGAGGAATCCACGGCAGGCCTACCGAGCGATACACGGATTCTTCCGTCTCGCCCGCGATTCGCTTTTCACCCTTGAATACGCCGTATTCGCTGATCTTGAACTTGCGCTCCTGGGCCAGGCGGCGAATCTCGATGTTATGCGCCTTGGAGCCGGTGAAGTACTGCAACGCGGCACCAAAGCAATCCTCGTTCACGACCCGCACATCCACCTGCAGGCCGGACTTGAGGATCACCGTGGCGCGCGTGGGACCTTTGGCCAGCACGTCCTTGACCTCGTCGTAGGCGACGAAGCGATCTATCACATTTTCTGTGTTACCGGCAGTCACCAGAATATCGATATCGCCTACGGTTTCCTTGAAGCGGCGGTAGGAACCGGCGAGCACCGCCTGTTTCACGCCGGAAACTTTTTCGAGATATTTCCTTAATGGTTCTGCATACTGCGCCGCCACAGCCAGTTTGAAACGGGCCTGCTTTTCGACATGCGTGGAGATCGCGTCGAGGATGGTCCGTTCGGTTTTCTCACCAAAACCGGGAAGCTTGCGGATACGCCCGTCACGTGCAGCGCGCGCCAGTTGTTCGAGTGTGTGCACGTCGAGTTCGTGGTACAGCGCACGCACGCGCTTGGGCCCGAGACCCGGAATTTTCAGAAGTTCGGTGATGGTCGGCGGAGTTTTCTTGCGCAGCTTCTCCAGGAACTGGCACTTGCCGGTCTCGACGATTTCCCTGATCTTGGCGGCGAGGTCGTCGCCGATGCCGGGCAGCTCGGTGAGATCCTCGCCGTTCGCCACCATATCCGCCGCCGGCACGCCCATGCCCTGCAGCTGACGGGCGGCGTTGCGATAGGCGCGCACGCGGAAGGGATTCGCGTTTTCGATTTCGAGCAGATCGGCGATCTCCTCGAAGAGTGTGGCGATGTCGGCGTTGTGGACCGGCATGATCAGTTCCTCCCCACCAGCGCGATCAACTCCAGGGCGTTGTGCGGCGCGGCGCCGAAGGCATCGTTGTCGAAGTAGAGGTGGACGTCACGGTCTTCCCTGAGCCAGCGACGGATACGGTTGGCCCACCCCCTGAGTTCCGGTGTGCTGTAAGCCGAGGCATAGGTGATGGCGTGTCCGTGCAATCGTACATACACCATGTCGGTGGTCACGGCATCCCATAGTGGCCAGTCGGCGGAATCCGATTGGCATACGGCCAGACGATGCGCGGTCAGACACTCGGCGACTTCCGTGTCGAACCAGGAGTCATGACGAAATTCGATGGCATGGCGCACGGAGCGCCAGCTTTTGAGGGCGCGCGCAAAGCCCTGCAGCCGTCCCATGTTTTTATGGAATCGCTCGGGCAACTGCCAGATCACGGCGGCGAGCTTGTCTCCCAACCCTTTGGCGCGATCGCGTTCGAGGCGGATGGCGGGCAGCGGATCGGCGAGCTTCTTGTTGTGCGAGAGGAAGCGGTTGCCCTTGATGGCGAAGCGGAAATCAGCCGGCGTCCCGTCGCGCCAGCGACGGAATGTTTCCTTGCTTTGCAGCCGGTAGAAGGTGGCGTTGACTTCGATGCCGCTGAAGCGTTCGGCGCAGAACC
>DATICK010000252.1:0-24616 GCA_035456865.1 Sulfuricaulis sp. | reverse complement strand
GAGGCGAAAATCGTGAATCAAACGGTCAGGCGCACGTTATTGTCGATCATCGAACTCGGTGGTTATCCCGATTTCAAGCCGCTCTATCAGCAGGCGGGTTATGCTGTGGAATCGGTGACGTCGGTGCGCAAAGCACTGGGTCTGCTCAAGAAAATCAACCCCGACGTCATCGTCGCCGAGTTTAATTTCCAGTCGGACTTCCGCGATCGCACCAGCAGTCTCGAGTCGCTACTCGCTGTGGTGCAGCGTTCCCCGAAAACCAAAGTCATTGTCTTCTACGAAAATGAACACGCCCATCAGCTCGCCAAACTCCAGGCACAGTTCCCGATACATGCTGCGCTTGCCTATCCGATCGACACGCAGCTGCTGGAGGCCAGCCTGCGATGAACGCATGTCCGGCAGCTAACGGCCGGAAACCGGTGTCGCGGGACTGCCCGCTGCCGGTGGTATTCCATCCGATCCGGCGGCGCGGGCGCGCACCGCGTCGATGACCTTGGGCAAATAGCGATTCATCGCGAACGTCACGAGCCAGGCGGGCAGCGCCCCGCCCGGGTCGAAGTGCAACGAATAAATCGCGTCGGTAGCTGTACCGCCGGAGACCGGCGCCAGTTCCCAGTAACCCGTGAACACTGTAGGGGTAATTCCTGCTTCGCCCGACTCGGGTAAGTCCCTTTCCGGAGCCAAGCGCCATTCGACGCGCCAGTGTTCCTGCGGGAAGGACGTGTAACTGTCGCGGCTCTCGATGACATAATAGCGGTCGGCCAGCGGCCCGGGAAAGCGCAGATGCTGAGATACCCGGCGTAGTCCGTCTTCACGGTGCACCACTCTGCTGCGAGCAACGTACGGCACGAATTCGGCGAACCGATCGTAGTCCGTGATTACCGAGAACAGGCGCACCGGCGGGACCTCAATGCGGACGCGCGCCAGGGCGGCGGGTATGGCGGCACCCTGCACGGCGCGGTTATAAAGTTGCAGACCGCCTCGTTCCGACACCGGATACCAGCCGGCCTTCAGGATGGGGTCTTCCTCCGGGACCGTCGGTCCAGCGGATTCCGCCGTTGCCACCCCTGTGCCGATAAGCGCCAGGAACAAGAATGCAAACCGCATGTCGAAGCAATCACGACGCCTGCGAACGTCGGATGAACCATAAGGAGGCTTCATGGAGAAGGATAATAAGTCAGAACGCGGGACACGGCGCAAAAGATTTTCAGCCATTTTCTCCTGTGTGTTGCTGTTTTCGGTTCCGCTTGCGGCGCCCGCTGCGGATGCCGGAGCCCAGCAGGTCACGGTCCATCTCGGCGATTACCGCTTCCAACCCGATACTATCGAAGTCGTCGCCGGCCGTCCGGTGGAACTGACGCTGGTGAACGACGACAAGATCACACCGCACAACTTCACGCTGAAGGAACCGAATGCCGGCATCGATCTGGATGCTGCGGTATCGGCGGGCAAATCCACCACGCTGCAGTTTACCCCGCAGACGGCCGGCAGTTACATTTTTTACTGCAACAAGAAACTTCCTTTCATGAAAAGTCACCGCGAACACGGCATGGAAGGAAAACTCACCGTCCGGCCCGCTTCGTGAGCGCGGCATAGAGAAGCCCGTGCGGGTTCTCCTGGTTTCAGCGAACCGCGAGCGGATTCCCGATCCGATCTTCCCGCTGGGATTGGCCTATATTGCCGCCGCCGCGCGCCAGGCGGGACACGAAGTGGCCGTGGCCGATCTGTGCTTCGGGCGGCATCCACTCGCTGACTTGCGCCGGCAGGTGAACGCATTTCAACCCGACGTCGTCGGCCTTTCGATTCGCAACATAGACAACGCGGCCTATCCGCTCACCGTGGAATATCTCGATCAGCATCGCGAGGTCGTGGATACGTTGCGCGCCGTCACGCACGCCCCGATTGTTTTGGGTGGATCCGGTTTTGCAATTTTGCCGGGGCAGTATATGCAGGCACTGGATGGCGACTGGGGAGTGGCCGGGGAAGGCGAGCAGGCGTTTGTGGAACTCCTGGCGGCGCTCGATCGCGGATGTAATCCGGCCGGCATACCGGGCGTGATACCCAGCCGCCGCACTTCGGGCGATACGCCAGCTTCCGCCACGCCGGTGCGACGTCATCTCGATTGGGCCGCGGGGCTGCGTCCGGCGCGCGATCTTTTCGATTACCCGCGCTACATACGCCGCGGCGGCATGGGCAACGTCCAGACCAAACGCGGATGCGTGTTCAAGTGCAATTACTGCACCTATCCCTTGCTGGAAGGAAACCGCTTCCGCGCGCGCGATGCTGGCGACGTGGTGGACGAGCTCGAAGCGTTGATGGAGGATTATGGGGCGCATGACGTTTTCTTCGTCGACTCCATCCTGAACTTTCCGGTCGGCCACGTGGAAGCGCTGTGCGCGGAAATTTTGCGGCGCCGGCTGCGGCTACGCTGGAGCTGTTATGCCACCCCCGTCAAGCTGGGCCGTGAACAGGCGAGCGTCATGGCGCGCGCCGGCTGCGACGGGATGGAACTCGGCAGCGACGCCGTCGAAGACGGCCAGCTGGAACGCCTCGGCAAATCGTTCGATGCCGAGGTCGTGCGCCGCGCCAACGCTCATGGCCTGGAGGCCGGACTGCGCGTCTGCCATACGGTGATCTTCGGCGGGCCGGGCGAAACCGAAGCCAGCGTGCGCGCCACCTGCCGCGCCCTGCGCGCCATGTGCCCAACCGCCGTAGTCGCCATGACCGGCGTGCGACTCTATCCCGGCACTCCGCTGACCCGGCAACTGGTCGCGGAAGGAAAAATTCAGCCCGATGAAGCGGGACTTTTGCCCACGTTCTATGTCGAACCGGAGGTGAGAAATTTTCTGCCCGGCTATTTGCAGCGTCAGGCGCGCGAGGCGGGCAACTGGGTGTTGCCGGGTTTGAGTCCGCCATTGCTGCCCACCAGTCAACGCGTATTGCGCGCCCTGGGAATTTCGGGCCCGCTGTGGCGGTTGTTGCGGTTTTCCGCGATGCGCGCCGCCAGTCGCACCAAGTTTCTGCGTCCCAACACCAGTTGGGGTATCCCTAACCCAAGGAGGAAAGTCCTATGAATCTGCAAGAGTCAGTCGAAGACAATGGTTATCGCCAATCCATGGGCCAGTTGCTGATGCTTTACACCCAGGTTGACCGGCTCATCATGGAAGTCTGCGCCCAGCGTTTGACCGACGCGCCCGACGAAGACGCGGAGCTGTCGTTGGCCAAGCAGGTGGGCGATGAAAGCCGCCACGTTTCCATCCAGCGCCAGTGGATGCGCCAGTTCGGCGCCGCTCCCACGCCGCTGATCACGCCCGAACAGGAGCAGATGATCCGCGAGTATTTCCAGGCCCTGCCGTGGATCGATTTTCTGGCCGATCTTTATGTTTGCGTCGAGGCGCTGGGCAGCGAGGCGGTGGAGCGCATCGTGCCGCTCGCCGATCCCGGCACGCGCGAATCCCTGCGGATTCCGCTGGCGGATGAGCTGGATCATGTCGCTTTCGGCGTCTCGCGGCTCAAGCAGGAGCTGGCAAAACTTTCCGAAATGGAGCGCAAGGAATTTCTGACGCGACTGCCCGCGCGCATTGAAGCGCTGTCAGATGCTTTTCACGGTTTCGGTTTTTCTGTGCGCGGCATGTTCGAGGCCGTTGGCGCGGACTACGATCGGCTTTGCCGCTTGCTGGAAGAGCGCCAGAAGGAGCTGATCACCGAGCTGGCATTCGAGAGACAGCCGCCGCAACCGGCCCACGCAACAGCGGGGGCTTCTGCTTAAGAAAGAAGTAGGCTGTGCTGAGCGTTTGCGAAGCGCACCGCATGAGCCATAGTTTGTAGGCGGGTTAGCGCCGGAGTCTGGCGTGTAACCCGCCGAAACCTTAGGGCAGTTACGCCTAAAACCGCGTTCCATCCAGCCCTTGTGTAACAAAACCCGTTGCACCCGTTCGGCGACGGGCTCGCATCGTGCAATTCCTCGCGTGGTATGCGCCGATGCTGTCCGCTCCCCAAACAAAAAGTGAGGGCATTCAACGATATTCATCATGCGATTGACACGTTACTCAATTTGACGACCTAATGTGTAGACTCGTTCTAAATAAAAAGAAGCCTTGGTTTGACAATTAAGCCAGGAATTAAAGGCAAGTGCAGAGGAGCACAAACCAGGCCCGCTAGACGCAACACGTCAGCCCGGCCTGGCGAAAAATGGAATTACGCCGGCAGCACGAGCCGGTCCTCGCTCTGAAAAAGCGAAGGAGGTGCCCGCACACAATCCAGTCACGAAGACATTCGGCCACAGTCGATCCGAAGGACGATTGCGTTTGGAGAATAAAACCAGGAGGAGAGAACCAATGATTACACGAAGACGATTCCTGAAGCTGACGGCGTTGACCGGAGGAGGGGTATTTTTATACAGCAAGCTTGGATTCCCCACCCGCGCCTTCGCCGCGATACCCGGCGGCACCCTCGACCCCGCGACGATCTCGAAGTACCAGATGCCGCTCATCATACCGCCGGCGATGCCACGCACCAGCAAGATAAAAATCCCTGGCGGCAACCGTAATATCGATTACTACGAAATCGCGGTGCGTCAGTTTCAGCAGCAGATCCTGCCAACCGGTATGCCGCCGACCACGGTATGGAGCTACGGTTCGGTCAATCATCCCGGTTCGTTCAACTATCCCGCTTTTACCATCGAGGCCAAGTGGCGCGCTCCGGTGCGCGTCAAGTGGATCAACGACCTGAAGGACCCGCTGACGGGCGATTACCTGCCGCATCTCCTGCCGGTGGATCCGACGCTGCACTGGGCCAACCCGCCCGGCGGCACCACCGGTCGCGACATGCGCCCGACGTTTGAGTCGACACCGGGCCGGTACACGGGCCCGGTCCCGATCGTGACGCATCTGCACGGCGGTCATTCGAGCCAGGAGAGCGACGGTTATGCCGAGGCTTGGTACCTGCCGGCGGCGGATAACATCCCCGCCGGCTACGCCACCGATGGCACCTGGTACGACACGTTCAAAGCGCAATTCCAAAACCAGACGAACGTGACCTGGCAACCCGGTAGCGCCGTGTTCCAATACGCCAACGATCAGCGCGCGGCCACGATGTGGTATCACGACCATACTCTCGGCATGACGCGCCTGAATGTCTACGCCGGGCCGGCGGGTTTCTATCTGATGCGCGGCGGTCCGGACGACAAGGTGATCGGCACGCTGCCAGGACCCGCGCCGGCACTGGGCGATCCGCCGGGCATGAAGTATTACGAAATTCCGATCGCGATCCAGGACCGCGCGTTCAATACAGACGGCTCGCTGTTCTACCCGGACAGCCGCGAGTTCTTCGACGAGTTCGCCGGACCGTACATTCCGGAGAGCGACATCTCGCCGATCTGGAACCCGGAGTTCTTCGGCAACACTATGGTAGTCAACGGCCGCACCTGGCCATACCTCGAAGTCGAGCCCAGGCGCTATCGTTTCCGCCTGCTGAACGGATGCAACGCGCGCTTCCTGATTCTCAAGTTCAGCGATCCAGCGTTAAGTTTCTGGCAGATCGGCAGCGACGGCGGCTTCCTGCCCGCGCCGGTGCAGTTGTCGCAACTGCTGATGTCACCGGCGGAACGGATGGATGTCATTGTCGACTTCTCGGTGCTGCCGCCCGGCGCCGAGGTGATTCTGCAAAACCTCGGCCCCGACGAACCCTTCGGCGGTGGCGAGCCGCCCGACGATTTCGATTCGGCCGACCCGGCGACAACCGGGCAGGTGATGCAGTTCCGCGTCATGCCGGCAAGGGGCGTGGATCACACTACGCCGCCCAACCTGCTGGCGCTGCCCGCGTTTACCCCCCTCGGGCCCGCAAGCAACACGCGGCAGGTGTCGCTGAACGAAGAGGACTCAGCGGTGCTGGAGGATGTCGGGCCGCGAGAAGCGCTGCTCGGTACACTCAACGGTGGCGTCGCCAATCCTTTAGAGTGGGAGGACACGATCACCGAGAATCCGGCGGTTGGCGCCACCGAAGTGTGGGAGATCCACAACTTCACGGCCGACGCGCACCCGATCCACATCCACGAGGTGCAGTTCCAGATTGTCGATCGCCAGCCGTTCGAAGGCGATCCACGCCCGCCGGAGGCCAACGAGACGGGCTTCAAGGACACCGTCATCGCCTATCCGGGCGAGATCACGCGCGTCAAGGCGATGTTCGACCTGCCGGGTCTCTATGTCTGGCACTGTCACATTGTCGAACATGAGGACAACGAGATGATGCGGCCGTTCTTCATCGGTCCAATGACGCCGTAGGGCAATATAACGTTAGGCGGGTTAGCGCCATTTGGCGCGTAACCCGCCGTCTTTGTGTTGCCCATTTCGTAAGCAGGCGTAATATCCCTCTGTCCGGCTCGACAAGGGAGGATGCATGCGGAGGAGAGGATTCCTGCTCGTAGTCATGGCGACCGCGCTGTGGGGCGCGACGGCGGGGTACGCCGCCGAGTCGGCGATCAAGGAATTTCCCGTTCCCAAAGGTTCGCAGCCGCACGATGTCGCGCCCGCGCGCGACGGCGGCGTGTGGTACACCGCGCAGGCGGCGGGCGCGCTCGGCTGGCTCGATCCCAACTCCGGACATACCAAACACATCCCGCTCGGCAAAAACTCCGCACCGCATGGCGTGATCGTCGGCCGCGACGGCGCGCCGTGGATCACCGACAGCGGCCTCAACGCCATCGTGCGCGTGGACCCCAAGACTGAAAAGGTGGATGTCTTTCCGCTGCCGAAGGGTACGCCTTATGCAAACCTCAACACCGCGACCTTCGATAACAATGGCATTCTCTGGTACACCGGCCAGAGCGGTTATTACGGCCGGGTCGATCCCGAGACCGGCAAGGTGGAGGTATTCGAAGCGCCGCGCGGGCGCGGGCCGTACGGCATCTGCACCGCGCCGGACGGAAGCGTGTACTACGCCTCGCTCGCGGGTTCGCACATTGCGCGCATTGATACCAAGACCGGACAGACCACGGTGATCGAACCGCCCACGCCACGCCAGGGCGCGCGGCGTGTGTGGGCCGATTCCAATAGCCGCATCTGGGTGAGCGAATGGAACTCCGGCCAAGTATCCATGTACGACCCGAAAAAGAATCAATGGCGCGAGTGGAAACTCCCCGGCAACAACCCGCAGACTTACGCGGTGTACGTGGACAAGAGAGACATCGTCTGGCTTTCCGATTTCGGCGCCAACGCCATCATCCGCTTCGATCCCGGGACCGAGCAGTTCAAAGTGATCCCGCTGCCCAGCCGCGGCAGCGCTGTGCGCCAGATTCTCGGAAGGCCCGGTGAAGTGTGGTTGCCGCTGTCGGGAGTGGATAAGTTGGCGGTGATGCGGGAGTGAGCAGCCGAAATCAGATGTATGAGCACAGGAGAAACCATGATGGCAGGGATCTTTGAAACGCGAAATCTCAGCGTCTCCATCAATCGTCGGCCCCATGAGGTATATGACTTTGCCTCCGCCCCGGAAAACTTCCCCAAGTGGGCAACAGGCGCAGGCAAGTCGATCAAGAAAGTGAACGGCGAGTGGATTGTCGAGACACCACAGGGACCGATGAAGGTCAGGTTCACCGAACGGAATGACTTTGGTGTCCTGGATCATTATGTAATTCCAGGGCCAGGCACGGAGCTCTACATACCCATGCGCGTCATCGCCAATGGCACGGGCAGCGAAATGATTTTTACGCTGTTTCGTCTACCCGACATGTCGGACGAAAAGTACGCAGCGGACGCCGAGTGGGTGATGCGGGACCTGAATGCGCTGAAGAAGCTATTGGAGGCCTGATCTCGCTGTAATCCGGTCGGCGCTGAGTGGCAGCGAAGCGCACCGGACTCGCTGACGGTACAAGCCCGAAAGACCAAAGAAAAAAACGCCGCGCACCGAGCCGCGCCGCCCGGCAAGCGTGGAACCACTCGCGGCGTAAGCCGCCCACGCTTAAGCGCCGAGATAATTCTTCGCCGTCGCGACACCCGCCAGGACCGCCGGGAAACCGGCAAGTCCGGTCGCCAGCAGGATGGCGTGGTAGATCTCGGCGTTGCTGGCCCCGGCCTTCCTGGCCTGGGAGATGTGGGCCACCACTCCGCCTTCGTGTTGCAACGCCGTGGAGATGCCGATCTTGATCAGCTCCGCAGTTTTAGCATCCAGCGGACCTTCCTTGTCGCAGGCGCCTCTCAGCTGCTCATAAGCGGTCCAGGTCTTCGGAAATTGCTTCTTGAAATCGTCGAGAGTCTTGGGCATGACCGACTCCTTCATCGATGAGGGGATACCAGCATAGAAAATAATGACCCAAGAGTCATTATTTCCGCGCATGTCTTCAATACGCCGCGGAGCGCCCGAAGGCCGGCTGGCGCGATTTTCCAGTTCGATTGCTTCAATGGCACGGCCATGTTCCCAGGCGTCTGGCGTTGTGGCAGGCTCTGCCGGCACATGCCCAAAAGACCAAATAGAAAGGCGCCGCGCGCCGAGCCGCGCCGCCCGACCAAGGCGGAGCTGCTCGCGGCGCGCAATAAAACTGTTCCCGACGTCATCGCTCCGCGCCTGAAAGTGCTGTTCGTCGGCATCAACCCGGGACTTTATTCGGGCGCGGTGGGCCACCATTTCGCCCGCCCCGGCAACCGCTTCTGGCCCACATTGCATCAATCCGGCTTCACGCCGCGCTTGCTTTCGCCGTACGAAGAACGCGAGCTGCTCAAATATGGTGGCGGCATCACCAATCTCGTCAACCGCGCCACGGCCAACGCCGCGGAACTCGCGGAAAAGGAACTGCGCGCCGGTTCCCACCGTCTGACAGCGAAGGTCCGCCGCCATCGCCCGCGCGTCGTCGCCGTGCTCGGTGTCGGTGCGTATCAGGCTGCCTTTGACCATACTCGCGTCCGCATCGGCGAACAGCCGGAACGAATCGGCAATGCACGGGTCTGGGTTCTGCCCAACCCGAGCGGCCTCAATGCCAACTACCAGCTCCCCGACCTCGCGCGGCTTTTCCGGAAGCTGCGCACGGTAGCGGGGAGGAGTAAGATTTAATCCTGCCTGCCAGGGAGGCAAGTAATTTCAAAACGGAGAAAGTTATAGTGCTTGCGCTGCCGAACTGCGGTGCTCGCGTGCGGCAGACTCTCGGCCGGCCCGGTAATTAAAGGGGCCAGACTCAATATTTTTTATCAACAGGAGGCATCATGCCCCTCGTCCGAATTTCCCTGATGGAAGGCAAGAACGCCGATTACCGGCGCAAGATCGGTGACGTCGTGCATCAGGCAATGGTGGAGACGATCAACTGCCCGCCGCAAGACCGGTTCCAGCTTATCAGCGAGCATTCCAAGGAAAATTTCCTCTACGCGCCGGTGTATCTTGATATCCCGCACACCGATGACCTTGTCGTGATCCAGATCACCCTGAACGAAGGTCGGACGGTCGAGCTCAAGAAGGCGCTCTACAAGGCCATTGCCGAGGGATTGCAGAAGGCGGTCGGCCTCAAACCGCAGGATGTTTTCATCAGCCTGGTCGAGGTCAAAAAGGAAAATTGGTCGTTCGGGAACGGCGTCGCCCAGTACGCCGGTTAGAAAAAAACATGCCGGTATAACAAACACCGCCATAATTTTGAACTGTCCTGGCTCGTTCGCACGCGGCAACTTTGAATTACCTTAGCGAAAGAAGGTGTTTGAACATTCATTAATTGCCTGGGTAGAGAAAGGCGGGGATAAAATAACCTCCGATGGTGTCTACAAGGATGCGGTACCGGATTGTTCCACCATTTTCAGATTGACCCAAGGAAAGGAGACCAAGATGAAACTTCGCCTACTCGTCACCGCCGTCGGCCTTATGCTCGCGGCCAGCAATGCCTTCGCGTTCCATTGTCCCAAGGAGATGAAAAAGATTGACGACGCACTCGCGGCCAAGCCCAACATCACCGCCGCGCAGCTCGCCGAGGTCAAGAGCCTGCGCGCCGAAGGCGAGACCTTGCACAAGCAGGGCAAGCATCAGGAGTCGCTGGACACGCTCGGCAAAGCGGAAAAGATTCTGAACATCCAGTAGCAAGGAGTCGCTACCCGCACTTTCGCGTGGACTGAACGGTCTGATCAGTTGCGGACCAGCGCCCCGTCCACAATCTTGACCTTGTCGCCCGCGGCGACGCCGTTGGCGGCATCGAGCGTGAGGACCTGATGCGTGCCGTCATCCATGCGTACGCTGACGCGGTAATGGGTGACCTTGTTCGAGTTTTTTTCGATTTCGTTGCCGGCGATCGCGCCGCCGACGGCGCCGGCCACGGTGGCGAGGTCTTTACCGCGGCCACCGCCAATCTGGTGCCCGAGGATGCCACCGATCACGCCGCCCGCGACCGCGCCGCCTCCGGAGGCCTGGCCTTTCTCCGTAAAACTCTCGACCGATTCCACCACACCGCAGTTTTGACACACGACCGGTGCCGCGCTGTCGGCCACCTTCACTTCAGGAGCATGGGCTTTGAGCGTCGAGCGCTTGTGTGCCTCTGTCGGCTTTACAGCTTGGGCCGGTGCGGGCGGAGTTGATACCGCTTGTTCGGATAACGAAGTAGGGCGCGGGATCATGCCGGTCATGACCGCGGCGGCCACAGCGCCGACGGCGAGTACCGACGTGGTGACGATGGCGATGATTGTCTTTTTTCTGCCTTCCGGGTTTGTCATCTTTGTCTCCATGGTGAGAATCCATGCCGTTCGACGGCAATTCTGTCATACTCATTAGATATCCCCGAGGCAGCTAAGTTTTCAGTCAAAACTATTAAAGCCTCGAGCAGTAATTCAACCCGATACAGTTAACGCGCGTGCAGACCTGCGGTTTACAGACAATTAAATTTGCGAATGCCTGAATCCATATGATTGGCAACATCTTCGCCACGACGCTCCTTAGGCGGGAACGATTGAAATTAGTGCGTATTCGAGAACAAGTTAACAAAATTAAAAGTCAGAATCTGTTCATCAGTTTTGCCGGAAGCGCTTGAACAACTCAAACCACATTACTCCCGCGGCACCGGCAGCGACGCTGAAGGCGAGGTCCGTGACACTCAGGGCTGCGAAATGAAACAGGTCGCGCAGCACCGGAACCGACAAGGTGAGTGCAAGTACCACCAGTGTGCCCGACGTGACCCACCATAGCGCCGGGTTGGGTGCGCGCAACATGGCAAAACCCGAGCGCACCCAGGAGCGGTTCGCGAAAATCAGCGCCAGGTTGGAAACGACCAGCGTGGTGAAAGTCAGCGTGCGCGCCTGGTTTTCGTCCAAGCCGCGGTAGAGCGCGAGGCTGAACAGCGCTAGCGCCACGAGCAGCACGCCGGCGCCCTGTAACAGGCTCAAGGCGAGCAAGTGACGGCTGAAGAGCGGAGCACCCGGCGGCCGTGGCGGTTCGCGCATCACATCGGTCTCCTCGTGTTCGGCTTCAAACACGATGGAACAGGTGGGATTGATGATCAACTCGAGAAAAACGATATGCACCGGCGTAAGGATCAAGGGCCATCCGGCGAGCACCGGCAGCAGCGACAATCCCGCAATCGGCACGTGGACGGCGAGCGTATAGGCCATTGTCTTGTGCAGGTTCGAGGCCATGCGTCGCCCGAGGCGTACCGCAGCCACGATGGAAGAAAAGTCATCGTCGAGCAGCACGAGATCCGCTGCTTCGCGCGCCACGTCGGTACCGCGTTCGCCCATGGCGATGCCGATGTGCGCGCTCTTCAGTGCCGGTGCGTCGTTGACGCCATCTCCGGTCATGGCGACGACCTCGCCATTGGCCTTGAGCGCGTTGACGATGCGAAGTTTCTGTTCCGGCACCACGCGCGCAAAGATGTTGATCCGCTTGATTCGGTGGCCAAGTTCGGTATCGCTTAACCGATCGAGTTCCGGGCCGGTGATGATTGTGTCGTGTTGTGCAAGGCCAATCTGGCGCGCGATGTTGGACGCCGTGCCGGGATAATCCCCGGTGATCATGATGACGCGGATGCCGGCGGTGTAGCAGGCCGCGAGCGCCTCGGGCACCGCCGGCCGGATCGGGTCAGCAAGGCCCACCAGCCCGAGGAATTCGAAATCAAAATCATGTTGTTTGCCCGGCAGCGGCTGTTCGCGGAACTCGGCCCGCGCCACGCCCAGCACCCGCAGGCCCTGATCGGCGAGTTGGCGGACAGATGCTCCCAGGGTGTCCAGTTGCGCCGGGCTGAAATGACAAAGGTCCGCGATCGCTTCCGGCGCACCCTTGGCGGCGATGACATGATGCTGCCGATCCGGTCCGCGCCATACATGCGACAGTGCCAGCAGCTCGGGAGAGAGCGGGTATTCACGCACCAGCGTCCAGTGTTCGTGCAAGTGCTCGGTGTGGGCGAGGGTGGTTTCGCCCAGCGTCCTTAGCGCTTTTTCCATCGGGTCAAATGGATCGCGCTGGCTGGCAAGAATGGCGAACTCGACTATCTCATGAAAATTTTCCGGAAGCGCCGCGAGCGGCGCCAACACGTCCAGATATTCTCCGTTGGCGAAGAGACGGTTCACCGACATGCGGTTCTGGGTCAGCGTGCCGGTTTTGTCCACGCACAGTACGGTGGCCGCTCCCAGCGTTTCCACGACGGGCATGCGCCGGGTGAGCACCTGTACTTTCGCCATGCGCCAGGCACCGAGAGCCAGGAACACGGTGAGGATCACTATGAATTCCTCCGGCAGAATGGACATGGCCAGGGTGAGCCCAGCGAGCAGGCCGTTCAACCAGTCACTGCGCAGGAGGCCGTAGGCGGCGACGACGATGAGGCTGAGCACCGCGCCGATGACAGCGAACAGCCTTACCATGTGCCGCGTCTCGCGTTGCAGCGACGATGGTTCTTCTTCCACCTTTAGCAGTGCCTTGCCGATACGGCCGATCTCGGTATTGAGCCCGATGGTTTCAACGGTCGCCACACCCTTGCCGTGCACGACCAGGGTGCTGGCATACACGAAGGGAAGGTCATCGCCGCCCGGTCGTGCGACGGAAGGCGCGCTGTCGGCGGCGCGTTTGCGCACGGGAACCGATTCTCCGGTGAGCAGCGATTCATCGGCGGATAAATTACTGCACCAAAGAACCCTGGCATCCGCGGGCACACGGTCGCCTTCGCCAAGAATCAGAATGTCGCCACGCACCACTTCGCGTCCCGGAATGCGCCGTGCCTGCCTGTCACGGATCACGCGTGCCCGCGGGCTTGAGAGATCGCGCAGCGCTTCCAGCACGCGCACCGTCTTGCGTTCCTGGTACAGCGTGATCCCGATGACGATGAACACGAAGAAAAGCAGCAACATCGCTTCGCGTACATCGCCGAGCAGGAGATAGAGTCCACCGCTGACGAGCAGCAGCAGGAACATGGGTTCGCGCAAAACGTTCAGGGCGATGACGAGCAGGCTGCGCGGCTTGCTGGAAGGAAGTTCGTTATAGCCGTCGGTTTTCAGCCGACGAACGGCTTCGATTCCGGACAACCCGGAAAGGTTTGCGATATCTGATTCGCTCAGCAATGGGGTTTTCTTTTCCAGTCGAGGTTATTGATGGTGCTGATTCATTTTCGGCGATCACAGTATCAAGTTTAAGAATTTTCTAAAAATTTACATTTAATTCTTTTTCGAGGCTGATTAACTGGCGTATACTTTAGCACTCAGAATATGGATGTTTCTTTAAGGAGATTTATATGTCAGCAGAAGGCTCATCGTCACCTATTGTAAAAATTGCCGCCGTGGCCGTGATTATTTTCTCCGCCGTGGGTGTCGGCATGATGACCGGGATCATTCCCAGCGTGAGTTCCAAGAATGCGGCGCAGGAAGCCGCCAAAGAGTGCCTTAATTGCGGAGTGATCGAGTCGATCAAGCTTGTCGAGGTGAAAGGCGAAGGAACCGGTGTCGGCGCCGTGACCGGCGGTGTGGTCGGTGCCGTGGTGGGCAGCCAGATCGGCAAGGGCAAAGGCAAGACCGTGGCGGAAGTTGCGGGCGCGGCCGGTGGCGCTTATGCCGGCCACGAGATCGAAAAGAACCTGAAAAAATCCACTCACTTCAGCGTTACCGTGCGCATGAACAACGGCAGCGTGCGTACCATCACCCAGAAAACTGACCCCGGCTTCAAGACGGGCGACAGCGTGAAGATCGAAAACGGAACGCTGGTCAGAGGGTAATACCGGGAAAGACGGCTGAACACCTGTCTCGGTTCACACCAAGACAGGGGCGCTTTTCAACATGAAAAGCGCCCTTTTTTATTTACTCCTCGGGTTCATATCCCAGATTTGGCGAGAGCCAGCGCGTAACGGTCGCAAGGCTCAGGTCCTTGCGCCTGGCATAATCTTCGACCTGGTCCTTGCCGAGATTACCCACGGCGAAGTACTGTGACTCGGGATGCGCAAAGTAAAAGCCGCTCACGGCGGCGGCCGGCCACATGGCGAAGCTTTCCGTCAGTTTCACGCCCGTGTTCTTCGTTGCATCAATCAATTTGAAGAGCAATTCTTTCTCGGTGTGATCCGGACAGGCCGGATAGCCGGGCGCGGGACGAATGCCTTTGTATTCCTCGTGGACCAGCGCCTCGTTGTCGAGTCTTTCTTCAGGGGCATAGCCCCAGAATTCCTTGCGCACGCGTTCGTGCAGTCGCTCGGCGAAGGCCTCGGCGAGGCGGTCTGCTAGCGCTTTGGCCATGATGGCGTTGTAGTCGTCATGCTGACTCTCGAATTTTTTTGCCAGTTCCTCGGCACCATGAATGCCAACGGCGAAACCCCCGACGTAATCCTTGAGGCCGGATGTTTTCGGCGCGACGAAATCAGCGAGCGCGCGATTCGGCCGACCCGGAGGCTTTTCATCCTGTTGCCGCAGGGTATGCAGTGTCATCGATGCTTTCTGGCGCGACTCATCCTGGTACACCTCGATGTCATCGTCGCCCACGCTATTGGCAGGGAACAGGCCAACCACGCCCTTCGCCGTAAATATTTTTTCCTGGATGATGCGCCCGAGCAACGCCTGGGCGTCGTTGAACAACTTGGTGGCCTCCACGCCGGTTTTTTCATCCTTGAGAATCGCCGGGTAGCGGCCTTTCATTTCCCAGGTGATGAAGAACGGCGTCCAGTCGATATAGCGCGTCAGCTCATCGAGCGGATAATTCTCGAGCACGGTGATGCCCGGCTTGCGTGGCGTCGTCGGGGCATGGCTTTTCCAGTCAATCTTCGTTTTGTTGGCGCGCGCATCCGCAAGAGCCAGCATCCGTGCGCCGGACTTCTTGCCCTTGTGGCGCGTGCGCACCTCTTCGTATTCAGCGTGGATTTTCGTGACGAAATCTGCCCTGAGGTCCGTGCTCAGGAGATTCGAGGCCACGCCGACACCGCGTGAGGCGTCCTTCACCCATACCACGGGGTGCGGGTAATTCGGGGCGATTTTCACCGCCGTGTGCACGCGTGAAGTGGTAGCGCCGCCGATCAGCAGCGGAACCGTGAAACCTTCGCGCTGCATCTCCTTGGCGACATGCGCCATCTCGTCGAGCGAAGGCGTGATCAGGCCGGACAGGCCGATGATGTCGACTTTGTGCTTGCGTGCCTCTTCGAGAATCTTCGCCGCCGGCACCATGACGCCGAGATCGATGACCTCGTAGTTGTTGCAGGCCAACACGACCCCGACGATGTTCTTGCCGATGTCGTGCACGTCGCCCTTGACCGTGGCCATCAGGATTTTCCCCTTCGGCTTGCTGCCGGCCGATTTCTCGGCCTCGATGAAAGGCACGAGATGCGCCACCGCTTTTTTCATGACGCGCGCGCTCTTGACCACCTGTGGCAGAAACATCTTGCCGGCGCCGAACAGGTCTCCGACCACGTTCATGCCGTCCATGAGCGGACCCTCGATCACCTGGATCGGGCGCGCGAACTGCTGGCGCGCCTCCTCCGTGTCCGGCACGATGTATTCGTCGTTGCCGTGCACCAGGGCGTGCGTCAGGCGCTCGGTGACCGGCGCTTCGCGCCACGCGAGATCCTGAGCCTTGGCCTTGCCGCCTTCGCCGGCGTATTTCGAAGCGATCTCCAGCAGGCGTTCGGTCGCATCTGGACGGCGATTGAGTATGACGTCCTCGACCCGCTCGCGCAGTTCGGCGGGGATGTCTTCATATACGGCGAGCTGGCCGGCGTTGACGATGCCCATGTCCATCCCGGCCTTGATGGCGTGATACAGGAATACCGAGTGAATCGCCTCGCGGACTGCGTTGTTGCCGCGGAACGAGAACGACACGTTCGACACGCCGCCGGAGATGAGCACATGAGCCAGGCGCTGCTTGATTTCGCGCGTCGCTTCGATGTAGTCCACGGCGTAGTTGTTGTGTTCCTCGATGCCGGTCGCGACCGCGAAGATGTTGGGATCGAAGATGATGTCTTCCGGCGGAAATCCCAGCTTTTCCGTCAGAATGCCGTAGCAGCGCGCGCAGATCTCGATCTTGCGTTGGCGTGTATCGGCCTGGCCTTTTTCGTCGAACGCCATGATCACCACGGCCGCGCCGCAGCGGCGCACCTCCCGGGCCTGTTCGATGAATTTCTCCTCGCCTTCCTTGAGGCTGATGGAGTTCACCACGGGTTTCCCCTGGATGCACTTGAGACCGGCTTCGAGCACGCTCCACTTGGAGGAGTCGATCATTACCGGCACACGCGCGATCTCGGGTTCGGAGGCGATGAGGTGCAGGAACGTCGTCATCGCCTTCTCGCCGTCCAGCATCGCCTCGTCCATGTTGACGTCGATCATCTGCGCGCCATTGATGACCTGCTGGCGCGCCACGTCGAGGGCTTTGCCGTATTCGTTATTGAGTATGAGTTTCTTGAATACCGCCGAGCCGGTCACGTTGGTGCGCTCGCCCACGTTCACGAACATCGATTCCGGGCCGATGTTGAGCGGTTCGAGTCCCGCCAGCCGGCACTGCGGCTCGATCTTTGGCAGCGTGCGCGGACGGACATTGCGCACGGCTTCGGCGATGGCCTTGATGTGCGGTGGCGTGGTGCCACAGCAGCCGCCGATGATATTAAGGAAGCTGGATTCGGCCCATTCCTTGATTTGCTTGGCCATGAACTCGGGCGTGTCATCGTAACCGCCGAATTCATTTGGCAGTCCGGCGTTGGGGTGGCTGCTGACATGCACGTTGGCGACGCGCGCCATTTCCTCCACATACTGGCGCAGCTGTTCCGTGCCGAGCGCGCAGTTCAGACCAACGCTCAATGGCTCCGCGTGCGCGATGGAATTCCAGAAGGCCTCGGTGGTTTGTCCTGACAGCGTTCGGCCGCTGGCGTCCGTGATCGTGCCCGAGATCATGATCGGCACACGGATGCCATGTTCCTCGAAATATTTATCAATAGCGTACAACGCTGCCTTGCAGTTCAGCGTGTCGAACACGGTTTCTACGAGCAGTAGATCGGCGCCGCCGTCGAGCAGGCCGCGCACGCACTCGCTGTAAGCGGCGACAAGCGCGTCGAAATTGACGTTGCGAAAGCCAGGATTATTTACATCCGGCGAGAGCGAGGCGGTGCGGTTGGTCGGCCCTAGCACGCCGGCCACGTAGCGCGGACGCGTCGCATCCTTGCGTTCGTATTTGTCAGCCGTGGCGCGCGCCAGGCGTGCGCCTTCCCGGTTCAGTTCATAGGCCAATTCCTCCATGTGGTAATCCGCCATGGAGATGGATTGGGAATTGAAGGTGTTGGTCTCGAGGATATCCGCGCCGGCCTCGAGATAGGCGGCGTGAATATCATGGATGATCTTCGATTGCGTCAGCGTCAGAAGATCGTTGTTGCCCTTGACCTCGTGCGCCCAGGTCGCGAAGCGTTCGCCGCGGTAGTCCTTTTCCTCCAGCTTGTAGCGCTGGATCATGGTGCCCATGGCACCGTCCAGGATCAGAATCCGTTCTTTAAGTAGAGTTTCGAGCCGCGACAGGCGTTCGCGGCGCGCACTGTCGGGGACGGCGTAGGGACGTTGGGACATTCTTCTTCACGTTCTGGCTCATTCAGAGCCGATGGAGTTTACCGGAAAGCCGCGGTGAATGCTTGAAACGACAACCCCGCCAGCGGCGGGGTTGTCGGACATCAAGCGGCGGATGACGATCCCGCGTTATGCCGCCTTGTTTCCGTACTTGGCCTTGGCCGCGCGTGCGGCTTTGGCCTCCTCCGAGGAATAGGCGCGGCCGGACCAGAGCATGGTGTAGGCAATCTCTTCGTTGCCGTTCTCGCACAATTCCAGAACCTTTTTGAACAAAGGCTGGAAAGTCTCGCTGCGATGTGACTGTTCATGCTCCTCGAAGGATCGCCAGAACGTCACGACCAAGGCCTCCTTCTCCTTGAGCGGGTTTTCGACCGCCTGACCGATGGTCGAGCCCTCGTTCGAGATGGCACCGCTGTTCAGGGCGACGAAACCACCGACGAAGCCGGTGTCGGAGTGATAGGTCTTCACGTTCTCGCACAGCATGGCGACACGTTCCTGAAGGTCATCCACGGTGTACTCGGGCTTGAGCAGCATCCGGTTGACCGTTACCACTCCGTCAGTTGGAAAGCCATTGATGAGTTGAGTCATGGTTTAGCACCTCCGCGCATTACGAATTGATAGCCATTAATTTACGTATATGCCCATAGAATATTAGAATACGCTAATATTCTATCTATAACTTACTAATTCAGTCAACTAATATGGGTACAAAATTCAGGGGTTCAAGAAGAGCAAGATGCAGACCAGTGACGCGGGGAATATCTCGACATGGGGGTTTGAATACCCCGCGGGGATTACTCGATGGAACGTGCCGTCGTTCCCAGATGGAGAATACGTTGAATGAAGTCCTCGTAGCTCAATCCTGATTTGATGGCGGAAAGGCTGCAATCCTCGTCGCGGGCGATGCCGGGGTTGGGATTCGCTTCCAGAACATAGATTTCGCCGTCCGCCGTCACGCGCAGGTCGATCCGGCCGTAGCCGTTCATGTCGAGCAGGTGATAGACGCGCTTGCACAGGTGGCCGATACGTTCGGCCATGCCATTCGGCAGGTTACGCGCGAACTGATACTCGATCTTCCAGCGTTCGCGATACTTGTCGTCCCACTTGACCTTGTAGGTGGCCATGCGCGGCGTGCCGGGCTCGGTGCCGCCGAATTCCAGTTCACGGATGGGCAGCACTTCCAGCTTGGCGTTGCCCAAAACGGTGACGTACAGCTCGCGACCGTCGATGTATTGCTCGGCGATGGCGTCGCCGTGGAGTTTCTCGTGGATCAGCGCGACGCGCTCGCGCAACTGGGTTTCGTTCTCCACGTACGAGGCTTGGGCGATGCCCACCGAACCTTCTTCGGTCAGGGATTTGACGATCAGCGGGTAGGTGAATTTTCGACGACGGCTGATTTTACGCCCGAGACGGAATACGTCGAAGTCCGGAACGCTGATGCGGTGATAAGTCAGGATCATCTTGGTCAGCGCCTTGTCGCGCGCCAGCAGCAACCCGCGCGGGTTGCAGCCGGTATAAGGGATGCGCATCATTTCGAAATAACTGACGACGTAGTAGTCGAAGGCGCTGTTGCCGGCGAAGTCTTCCAGCAGGTTGAACACGATGTGCGGCTTCCATTCCTCGTTCATTTTTCGAATCGGCGCCAGATCATCGTAGACGCCGACCACTTGCACCTCATGGCCGAGATTCAACAGCGCGGTTTTGACGTCGTACTCGGTGCGGTATTTCTCCATCCGCGGATCATCCTTGTTGCTCAGGTCATCCGGCGGCACCAGCGTGTAGTGCACCACCATCATGACGCGCAGTTTTTTCATATGGCAAGGCGTGAGGTCCCGCTGCGCAGGGAACCCATGTAGAGCATGACAAGCGAGGAGATGAGGGCGATCTTGGTCTCCTCGCGGTTGCGCGAGGCGTGCAGGTTCATTTCCTCGCAATGATGGATCATGTCCTCGATGGTGAGGTTTATGCGGTAGCGCGAATCCGAAGTCCAGCGCGCCACCGTGGCGATCGCCTCGCGCCGCAAGCGGCGGATGAAATGCGCCGCTCTTTCGTTCTTGCGTCCGCCCGCGGCCGGGAAGATTTGCCGCAACTGCTGTTCATGGAAACGCGGCAGATCCTGTTGCAGGCGCGTTTGCTTTTCCGCGTAATATTCGCGCAGCGTGATGCGCAGCGTGGTGGTCGATTCGATCTGCTTCTTGGTGCGCACCGGCGGGGAGTGACCCACGATATCTTTCATCAGCCCATCGACATAATTGAGTTTCTTGAGCGCCGGCCAGTCGCGATATTTCTCACGCCAGCGTGAATCCGGATCCAGCCATACCGCGAAGGTTTCCGCCCAATCCTCCGCCGGATGGCTTTGGGCGTACCAGTTGTCGAGATGCAGGACGTAATTGCGGCTGTAAGGCCGCGGCAGATAGCTTTCGGGATAGATCTTGCTCGCGCGCCCGAAGCGGCGGCGCCAGCTCTGCTTGAGGTGCAGCCGGAATGCATTGGCGAGCGCGTGCGCGGTTTCGTGCCGCAGCAATTTCATGCGCGACTCCGCGGTGTTTCCGTCGAATTCGAGCATGTGCGCTTTTTCGAGGCGCATGAGCCGCGGGTGCGCGAGATAGAACGGTATTGCGAAACCCGGGACCCCGTCGGGGCAGAACCAGCAGTCCGACAGCCAGGTGTGCGGACGGAACACGAAGCCGCGGTTTTCCAGTTCCCGGTAAAGAGACTCGATTTCCTTCTGCAACTTGGTGCCCGCGAGCGTCAGCCCCAGATCGCACAAGCGCGTGTCGAGCAGATGTTCGTCGGACCGGCGAGTCCAGGACGTCATCACAGGACGGCGTGACGACGATTTTTTGCGTCGTTTTCGATTTTTGGGTTTGCGGGAAGGAATGTCCGTCTCCTTGTTATACAGTGTTTCTTAGTAGACAGGGGTGACACGATAACCGGCTTTCGCGAGAAGATTCAACAACCCGGATTCGCCCGGAAGGTGAGCGGCCCCCACGGCGATGAAGGCGCCACCATCCTTGAGTATAGGCCCCATGCGCTCGGCCATGCGCGTGTTGCGCCGCGTCAGCAACCGGTCCATGACGGATCGATATAACCGGTCATTGTCCGGTTTGTGCTTCTCACTGGCCTTGGCCAGGGCGGCGATATCGCGGGCGAGATAGGCCTCGATCATCTCCTCGAGATCCTTTTCGAAAGTGTTCTGTTCTTGTACCGACTGTTTCAGGAGTGCGACCTGGTCCGGCAGGGGCAGTTCATCGAATACCGCCACTTGTTCCTGGATGGTTTCGAGCCCGGAGACGGGCTTGTCCTGGCGCGTGGCCCGGTCCTGCAGGATGAAGTCGAGATACTCCCCGGTTTTCGGCGGCGGCATGGACAGCACCATCATCACCGCCCAGGGTTTCTGTTTCTCCACGCCGAGCGTCGGAATGCCGCGCGCGGCCAGCGCCTTGATCGATTCATCGTAGAGTTTTGTGCCGATCACTTGTTCCAGGGTTCGACCGTCGCTGAAGTACATGGCCTCGGCCATGTGCACGAGTCCGTCACCGTCGATGATCGCCTCCATAGTGAAGCGGTTCGACGCGTCGAACGCCTTGATTACCGGTCCCGGCAGGGACGTGACGCGCTTGTCCTCGGAATGGATCGTGCCGAATAGATAGCTCGTTGCGGCGCCCGGCGCCTCGATCTTCCATAACAGTCCCTTGGCATATTTGACTGCCGCTGGCGGTTTGGCCTGCGCGGCGACGCCGGCATTCGTTGCGGCAAGTGGCGCGCAGGAAGTGAACAGCAGGGCATAAAAAAGAGTGAAAAGATATTTGAGAAAAGACCGCGGACCTGTCGTGGACTGCGTTGAGGCTGATGACGGGAAACCGGCGCCGCGCATGGGTGGTGTCAGGATGAGTGCCCGATTACCATGTTGCCAAGACTATATTAGGAATGCCAATGCGACAAATACTTCGTTTTGCATTTCTGTCCGCCGGTCTGCTCGCCGGCCAGGCGCATGCCGACAAATTGCCACTCTGGGAATTTGGCCTGGGCGTCGCCGGGTTGAGCATTCCCGATTATCGCGGCTCGGATCAGCAGCGCGGATATCTCCTGCCGCTGCCTTATATCCAGTATCGCGGCGACGTGTTCCGGATCGATCGAGAGGGTGCCCACGGCGATTTTTTCAGATCGGACCGCTTCAAGCTCGACATCAGTCTGAATGCCGGGCTACCGGCAAAGAGCAGCCAGAACGGCGCGCGCAGCGGTATGCCGGACATCGACCCCACCATCGAGGCGGGTCCCTCGCTGCATGTTTATCTGGCGCATGACACCACGCGCGACCGCGTGTGGTCGCTGCGACTGCCGTTACGCGCCGCCGTGGCGACAGATCTCAGGCATGTTCAGCGAGTCGGGTGGGTATTTGAGCCCAATCTGAATTTTGACGCGGAGCGTATCGGCGGTGGCTGGTCCTTCAACGCAGCCATAGGTCCGATGTATGCATCGCAGGACTACCACGATTACTATTATGAAGTTGAACCAGCCTTCGCCACCGCGACACGTCCTGCCTATAATGCCCAGGCAGGTTACAGCGGCAGCCGCGTGTCGCTGAGGGCCAGTCGCCGATTTCCGAAATTCTGGGTTGGGGCATTCGCGCGTTATGATAATCTTTCCGGCGCGGTGTTCGCGGACAGCCCGCTGGTCAAAAAGAACAATTCGTTCATGGCGGGTGTCGGCATTGCCTGGATTCTGGCCACGTCCCGTTAAGGAGAGTCTTAAGCATCCGCTACCTGTTTTATTTAGAGTGAACTGTTCATGATGACGCCACGCACGCAGGATGAGTATCTGGATCTGATCGATCAGGCGATCTTCGAAATCGAAGATGTTCTTATGTGCGCCGAAGACGAGGGCGACCCGGAAGACAGCGTGTTTTCCGACATTCTGCCGGTCTATGAAAAGCTGTCGAGCGATCTCAAGAAACTGCATGCCGATATCCTGCAAGGCAAGCATGTCATCGGCCAGGGCGAGGATCTGCCGTTCATGCCGCTCGTGTCCGCATGGAAGGAGAGAATTCCATTCCTCGACCTGTTCGCGGCATTGAACTACACCTACAAATCGGGATTCCACGCCTGAGGTATTTGTTCGCTGCCGGCTTTGCCGGTAACATGCCGTCATGTCCGGAAACACCATCGGCAAGCTGTTCACCGTCACCACCGCGGGCGAATCCCACGGTCCGGCCTATGTCGCCATCGTGGATGGTTGCCCGCCCGGCATGGCGCTGTCCGAGGCCGATATCCAGCCCGATCTCGACCGGCGCAAGCCTGGCCAGTCGCGGCACACCACACAACGGCGCGAGTCCGACGAAGTCAAGATTCTTTCGGGCGTATTCGAGGGCAAAACCACCGGTACGCCGATCGGGCTGCAGATCCTGAACACCGACCAGCGTTCGAAGGATTATTCCAAGATCGAGGACCGGTTCCGCCCGGGTCACGCGGATTTCACCTATTTGCAGAAGTACGGGCTGCGCGATTACCGCGGCGGCGGGCGATCGTCGGCGCGCGAAACGGCAATGCGCGTGGCGGCCGGGGCGATCGCCAGGAAATATCTTCATGAACGCTATGGTGTGACGATTCGTGGTTACCTCATGCAGCTCGGGCCGATCCAGCTCGAACTCAAGGATTGGAATGAAATCGAGCGTAATGCATTTTTCTGTCCTGATGCGACGAAAGTTCCGGAGCTCGAAGCCTACATGGACGCGTTGCGCAAGGAGGGCAATTCCATCGGCGCGCGCATCAATGTCGTCGCCTCGCATGTGCCCGTGGGCCTCGGTGAGCCGGTGTTCGACCGGCTCGACGCGGATATCGCCTACGCGATGATGAGCATCAACGCTGTAAAAGGCGTCGAGATCGGCGCGGGTTTCCGCGCGGTGGAGCAGAAGGGCACGGAACATCGCGATGAAATCACTCCGAAGGGCTTTCTCTCGAACAACGCCGGCGGCATTCTCGGCGGCATTTCTACCGGTCAGGACATCGTGGTCAGCATGGCGCTCAAGCCCACCTCCAGCATCCGTCTGTCCGGTCGCACGGTGAACGTGCAGGGCGAGGCCGTCGAGATTGCCACCACCGGCCGTCACGACCCGTGCGTGGGAATTCGCGCGACTCCCATCGCCGAGGCGATGCTCGCCATCGTGCTGATGGACCATGCGCTGCGGCATCGCGCGCAGAACCTCGATGTCAAAAGTCCCACGCCTGTGATTCCCGGCAGCGTCTGAGATTCCCGCGAGCATGAGCACGGAGCTCATCAACCCGGGACGAATCGGCAGGGCGGTGCTCGGTGCCGGCGATTACTGGAAAGGTTTCCACGAACTCCTGTTTTACGCCTTCCGCCGGCTCGGCGCTTTGGGCAAGCCGCCGGTACGCCTCGTTTTCCTGAAACAGATCTATTTCACCGGCGTCGAGGCGCTGGGAGCGGTCACGGTCATCGCCGCGTTGTCCGGCATCGTGATCACCACCCAGGTCACCAGCCTGGTGGGCCAGGACATCGCGCTAACGGCGAAGATCATGCTCTGGACCGTGGTGCGCGAACTCGGACCGCTGTTGTCCGCCATCGTGATCATTGCACGCAGCAGTTCGGCTACCGCCTCGGAGCTGGCGAGCATGAAAATCCGCGGCGAGATCGACCATCTCCGG